>NZ_JBFAPH010000022.1:0-35682 GCF_040675635.1 Streptomyces sp. NPDC049577 | reverse complement strand
GCCGCAGACGCGGCGGAGTTCGGTGTGGATGACGCCGTGCGGCTTGCCGCTCTGGTGGACGTAGGCGCCGACCAGCGTGTTGAGCTGCTTGCGCAGCTCCATCAGCTCCTTGTGGGTGACCACCGGGCGGCGCTCCGCCGGGAGCTCCAGGAGGTCCGCCTCCTCGGCCGGCTTCCGGCGGCTGTGCGCGATCTGCCGCGCCTGCCGCTTCTGGAGCAGCAGCTCCACCTGCTCCGGCTCCAGCAGGCCGGGGATGCCAAGGTAGTCCTGCTCCTCCTCGCTGCCCGGGTGGGCCTGCATGCCGAACTCCGCGCTGTTGTACAGCACGCGGTCGAAGACCGCGTCCGACTCGAGCGCCTCGAACGGCAGCATGTCCTGCTCGCCGGTGTCCTCGTCCTGCTGCTTGTTCGCCTCGTCCATCTCCTTCTCGGACTCGGCGTACGGGTCCTCCTCCTCGCCCTCCTTCTTGGGCTTGTCGAGGACGTGGTCCCGTTCGGCCTCCATCTCGTTGGCGAAGGACAGCAGCATGGGAATCGTCGGCAGGAAGACCGACGCCGTCTCGCCGCGCCGCCGCGAGCGCACGAAGCGGCCCACGGCCTGGGCGAAGAACAGCGGCGTGGAGATCGTCGTCGCGTACACGCCGACCGCGAGGCGCGGCACGTCCACGCCCTCGGACACCATGCGTACGGCGACCATCCACCGCGAGTCGCCGGCGGAGAAGTCGTCGATGCGCTGGGAGGCGCCGGAGTCGTCCGAGAGGACGACCGTCGGGCCCTCGCCGGTGATCTCGCGGATCAGCTTCGCGTAGGCGCGGGCCGAGTCCTGGTCGGAGGCGATGACGAGCGCGCCGGCGTCCGGGATGGACTTGCGCACCTCCGTCAGCCGCCGGTCCGCCGCGCGCAGCACGTTCGGCATCCAGTCGCCGCGCGGGTCGAGGGCCGTGCGCCAGGCCTGGGAGACCGCGTCCTTGGTCATGGGCTCGCCGAGCCGGGCCTCCAGCTCGTCGCCGGCCTTGGTGCGCCAGCGCATGTTGCCGCTGTAGGAGAGGAAGATGACCGGCCGGACGACGCCGTCGGCGAGGGCGTTGCCGTAGCCGTAGGTGTAGTCGGCGGAGGAGCGTCGGATGCCGTCGTTCCCCTCCTCGTACGTGACGAAGGGGATGGGGTTGGTGTCGGAGCGGAAGGGCGTACCGGTCAGACACAGCCGGCGGGTGGCCGGCTCGAAGGCCTCCAGGCAGGCCTCGCCCCAGGAGCGGGAGTCGCCGGCGTGGTGGATCTCGTCGAGGATGACGAGCGTCTTGCGCTGCTCGCAGCGGTTGCGGTGCAGCATGGGCCGCACGCCGACACCGGCGTAGGTGACGGCGACGCCGTGGTACTCGCGGCCCAGCGGCCCCGCGCTGTACTCCGGGTCGAGCTTGATGCCTATGCGGGCGGCCGCCTCCGCCCACTGCTTCTTCAGGTGCTCGGTCGGGGCGACGACGGTCACCTGCTGGACGACGTGGTGGTGCAGCAGCCAGGACGCGAGCGTGAGCGCGAAGGTCGTCTTGCCGGCGCCCGGCGTCGCGACGGCGAGGAAGTCGCGCGGCTGGGTCTGGATGTACTTCCCCATCGCGCCCTCCTGCCAGGCGCGCAGCTTGTTGGCCGTGCCCCAGGGGGCGCGGCCGGGGAAAGCGGGCGAAAGATGGTGGTTGGCGGTGGTGGTAGTCACGGTCTCCGTCGGCGTGGTCGGCGAATCGGCAACCGCGTCAGCCTACCCGCGTCCGCGGGGGGACCCCTGGGGGACGGGGCGCGCTCACCCTGCTGTGGGACCGAGGTCACACCCGCTCGTGATCGGGTGCGGCTGCGTCGCGCCTGCGGCGGGCCTTGCCCACCCGCCCACCCGTTACCCGGAAGCGCTCGCTCGGGCCCGGGGCCCGGCTCGCACCCGCGGCCGGCTCTACCCGGCCACCGTTGCGCGGAACCGTTCGATCAAGCCCCGGGCCCGCGCACCTACGGCCGGATTTCCCCGCCGCCGTTACCCCGAGCCGCTCGGACAGGCCCACGGCCGGCGCACCCGCGGCCGGCTCTTCCAGCCCGCCCCCTTGCCCCGGACCCCTCGGTCAGGCCGCAGGCCGTTGGCGGGCGCCCGCCCAGATGCCCGCCGCCGCGCACAGCGACGCGACCGCGAAGACCGCCCCGAAGGCCCGCGCCGGGGTCGCCTCCGCGCCGAAGCCCACGAACAGGGCGCCCGCCAGGCCGACCAGCACGACGCTGCCCAGCGCGTCCGAGACCTGGAGCGCTGCCGAGTTCGCGCCCTCCTCGCCCTCGCGGGACAGGCGCACCAGCACCACGGCCGGCAGCCCGCGCGCCGCGCGGAACGTGCCGCTCGGCAGCAGCCGCAGCACGCACGGTACGAGCAGGGCGAGCCCGGCGGCGGCCGGGACCACCGACAGGGGTGTCGGCTCCTGCGCCGCGTACTGCAGCAGTCCGGCCCCGGCGGCCACGCCGAGCGCGAGCAGGATGCGCCGCCGGTCCATGCGCCCGCGCCCGCCCGTGCCGCCGGCGCCGTGCACCCGGCGGAGCGCCGGCAGCATGACGGCCAGCGGCGGCAGGATGAGCACGGGGATGGCCAGGAAGACCCAGCGCCAGCCCAGCCCCTCCGTCACCGAGCCCGCGACCAGCGGTCCCACGATGACGGGGACGACCCAGGCCGCCGAGAAGGACGCCATCACGGCGGGCCGCAGCCGTTCCGGGTAGGCGCGTCCGACCGTCACATACAGGGCGACGATCACCAGGCCGGCGCCGATGCCCTGCACCCCGCGACCGGCGACGAACATCCACATCCGCTGGGCGGAGCCCGCGATCAGCAGGCCGGCGCCGAAGGCGGCGATGCCGGTGAAGAGCGGGGCCCGCGGTCCGGCGCGGTCGCACCACTCGCCGGAGAGGACCATGGCGAAGAGGGAGGCGGTGAAGAAGGCAGAGAACGCGAAGGCGTAGAGCTCGATGCCGTCGAGCGCGCGGGCGGCGCTCGGCATCGCGGTGTTCACCGCGCTCGCCTCGAAGGCGATGAGGGAGACGACGGAGATGATGCCGAGGGTCAGCGCCCGGTACCGGCGGCTCAGCACCCCGGGCGCCTCACTCGATATGCCGGATATGCCCGCTTCCATGGAGTCCTGGTCGGCGTGTGCGGAGGCCTTGGGTTCAGCGGCGGTCATGGGTTCAGCGTAGGGACGCGGAGGGGGCGCTGCCTGCTGTCCCGGGGACGATCTCGGGTCGGCCGTTGGTCCTGGTCACAGCGACCGACGCGCGCCCCCGGGAACGCCCGCGGGGCCCGGCGCGCGGCCGGGCCCCGTCCCCTCCTGGGCGCACCTGGGCGTTCGTTCACGCGGTGAGCAGCACACCCGCGTACGACACCCCGGCGATCACCACCCACGAGCAGAGCCCCAGCGCGGCGACCCGTCCGCCGGTGCGGACCAGCGAGGGCAGGTGCACCGCGCTGCCGAGCCCGAAGAGGGCGGCGGCGAGCAGCAGCTCCTGGGCGTGCTGTGCGGCGTCGAGCGCGCCGCCGGGCAGCACGCCGGTGGTCCGGACGGCGACCATGGCGAGGAAGCCGAGGACGAACAGCGGCACGAGCGGCGGCCGTTTGCCCGTGGGCGCGGCGTCCGTCCGGCGCCGCTGCCGTACGGACAGCGCGACGGCACCCACCAGCGGCGCCAGCAGCGCCACCCGCATCAGCTTGACCAGCACCGCCTCGCCGAGCGCCGTGGGGCCGGCGGTCTGCGCGGTGGCGACGACCTGCCCCACGTCGTGCACGCCCGCGCCGACCCAGCGTCCGAACTGCGCGTCGTCGAGACCGAGCGGGTGGTGCAGCAGCGGCAGGACGGCGATGGCGAGCGTGCCGCAGAGCGTGACCAGCGCGACGGACGTCGCGACGTCCTCCTCGTCGCTGCCGGACACCTCGCTGACCGCGCCGATCGCGGAGGCGCCGCAGATGGAATAGCCGGTGGCGATCAGCAGCGGCTGGTCGCCGCTCAGCCCGAGCCGGCGGCCGAGCCACATCGTGCCGAAGAACGTCGCCACGACCGTGACGACCACCATGGCCACCGTGGCCCAGCCGAGGCCGAGCACGTCGTCCAGGCCGAGCTTGAGGCCGAGCAGCACGACGCCGATCCGCATGAGCCGCTTTCCGGCCAGCGTCAGACCGGGCCGCCCGACGCCGCGCACCCGGGTCCGTACGCCCGGTGCGTGCGCGGCGGCGATGCCGAGCACCACGGCGGCGGTGAGCATGGGCACGGCGGGCAGCAGCCGGTGCACGGCCCAGGCGACGGCGACGCCGGCGGCGGCCATGGCGAGCCCGGGGAGCTTGCCGGGCGCCTTGGCGCCGCGCCCGGCGCCGCGCCCGGCGGCGCGCCCGGCGGCGCGCCCGGCGGACCGGGCGGGGATGCGTGAGGTGAGGAGAGCCATCAGAGTTCGTCGTCGGCGGGCAGGTGGTACACACGGCGGACGCTGGAACCCAGGCGGGCGATGTCGGCGCCGTAGACGTGGATGGAGATCGCCTTGGTGCCGCAGGCGTTGCGCACCCGGTGGATGTCGCCGGGCGGTGCGAAGCCGCAGACGTCGCCCTGGTGGTTTACCACGTCCTCGGTGGCCACGAGCCGGGCGGTGGTGCCGTCGGGGACGAGCCGGTAGCGGCGCTCGCTCTCGGTGCCCTGGTGCACGCCGGTCACGCACCAGGAGACGTGGTCGTGGACGGAGGTCTGCTGCCCGGGCAGCCAGACCAGGGCGACGACGGAGAAGCTGCCGTCGCTCTCCGCGTGCAGGATGTGCTGCCGGTAGCGTTCGGGGTCGCCCTCGCACTGCTCGTCGGTGAGCAGGTCGACGGCGCCGAGGTGGGCCGCCAGCCGCTCGCCGACGAGGTACGCCGTCGTGTCGGGCGGCAGGCCACGGCCCACGGCCTCGCGGACGTCGTCGACGAGCCGGCCGAGGCGGGCGGTCGTCGGGGCTGCGGTGGGTGTGGTCATACCGGCAGCGTCGGGCCCGGGCATCCATCACGTCCAACGACAGTTTCTTGACCGTTCGCAAACGTGCGCTTATGGATGCGTTCGAGTCCGTCAGATGCGGGGGCCGGTGCCGGGCCGGTGCGGGCCGGTGCGGGGGGCCGGTACGGCCGCCGTCAGCAGCCCACGCGGCGGGCCGCGACGGCCTTCAGCTCGTCCAGGACGAGCGCGGTCGCCGGGATGCGCAGATGCTCGCGCAGTACGTACGCGGAGACCTGGCGGCGGGAAGCCGGGTCCAGCGCGCGGCCGGTGATCCGGTCGTGGCGGAGGAAGGACAGCACCAGCCCCGGCATCATCGCCACGCCCAGCCCCTCCGCGACGAGCGACTGCACCACGAGGTTGTCGTCCGTCGTGAAGGCGATGTCGGGTGCGAATCCCTGCTCCGCGCACTCGTGCAGGAAGTTCGTCCGGCAGCGCAGACAGCCGGCGATCCACCGCTCCTCCGCCAGGTCGGTGAGCTTGACCGCACGGCGGCGTGCCAGGGGGTGCCCTATGGGGAGCAGCACGGTCAGCTGGTCCTCCATGAGCGGTATCTCGGTGAGCTCGTCGGCGACGTGTTCGTGCAGGCCGGGATAGGTGAAGGCGAGCGTGATGTCGCACTCCCCGCGCACGACGCGGCGCAGCGAGTCGGGCGGCTCACCCTCCTGCAGCTCGACCCGCACGCCCGGATGCTCACCGGCCAGCCGGGCCACCGCCTCGGGGATGAGCGTCGCGCTCGCGCTGGGGAACGCGCACACCCGGACCCGGCCCGCGCGCAGTCGCGTCAGCGAACTCATCTGCTGCTGCGCGGCCGTCAGGCTGTCGAGGATCGTCTCCGCGTGCCGGGCGAGCGCCTCACCGGCCTCGGTCAGCCGCATCCGGCGGCCGATCCGGATGAAGAGCGGCGAGCCGACGGACCGCTCGAGCGCCTTCATCTGCTGCGTGATCGCGGGCTGCGTGTAGCCGAGCGCCCGCGCGGCCGCCGAGTACGACCCGCAGGTGACCACCGCGTGGAACGTCTTGATGTGCCGCGAGTCGAACACGCCGGAATCATAAGCGGAATTTGGGATAGGGGGATGGGAGGCGAAGGTTTCTTCTGGATCACTGGCCGGTTCCCGACCGGTCGACACGGACGAATGGGGCAAAGTGAATCCATGCCGCACTACACCACGTACGACGGGGCCGAGCTCTCCTACCGGGTGCTGCCCGCGCGGGACCGGGACGCGGAGGCGTCCGTACCGCCGCTGATCTGCCTGGCCGGTGGTCCGGGCCGGGACGCGGCGTACCTGGGCGACCTGGGCGGCCTCGACGCCGTCCGCACGCTCGTGATCCCCGACAGCCGCGGCACCGGCGACTCCCCGCCGGCCCCGGACGCGGACGGCTATTCCTTCCCCGCCCTGGCCGAGGACGTCGAGGCCCTCCGCGCCCACCTCGGCCTGGAGCGGTTCGCCCTGCTGGCCCACGACGCGGCCTGCGCGACGGCCCAGGCGTACGCGGCCACGTACCCCAGCCGTCTGACCCGCCTCGTCCTCGTCACCCCCGGCTCCCGGCTCCAGGGCGAGCTCCCCACGGACGCCGAGCAGATCTTCGAGTCGCGCGCGACGGAGGACTGGTGGGTCGACGCCTACGTCGCCGTCCACTCCCTCCCCGAGACCCGCGACCTCGCCGAGGCCCGCGCCCTCCTCCTCCGCGCCGCCCCCATGGCCTACGGCCGCTGGGAGGCCCCCCAGCGCCACCACGCCGCCACCGAACCGGACCAGCTCAACCCGGTGCCGCGCGCGGCCTTCTGGCAGGGCGTCGACGAACCGGCCCGCCTGGCCCTCCTGCACCGCCTGCGGGACGTCACCTGCCCCGTCCTCGTCATCACGGGCGACCGCGACGCGGTCACCGGCATGCGCGCGGGCGAGGCCGTGGCCGCGTCCTTCGCCGACGCCCGGGTCCGGCCGCTGTACGGGGTCGGGCACTACCCCTGGGTGGACGAACCGGAGATGTTCCGCCCCCTGGTCGCGGACTTCCTGCGAGGCGGGGCGGGTTACTGAACGCCCGGTTCGTGAACGGGGCATGCCGGTCGTATTGCGGCCGGGGCGGTGCCCTTGCCGGGCTTTCCGGGGCGGACCTAGGGTCGTTCGTACACGACTCGGCCGTGTGCCCGAATGGTTCAGGGGCTCGCCTGCAAAGCGAGTTACGCGGGTTCGATTCCCGCCACGGCCTCTCGCCTTGCCGGCGGTTCATGGCTCTGGCTGTGACTGTGGCTCAGTACGTTGGCGACCCGCCCGTCCGGGTCGCGGACGAAGAAGCGGCGCACTCCCACTCCTCGTCCCGCAGCGGGTACACGATTTCCGCACCGCTCTCCCGCAGGAGCGCGTGGACGGCGTCCACGTCGTCGACCTCGACGCTCATGTCGGGGACGACCGGCGCCGTCCTGTCGCCCGCCATGAGGCTGACTTGCTTTTCGAGGCGGAGGAGGCCGTTGAACTCCCGGCTTCCGGGGAGATCCGCGGACTGGATGTCGGGGACGACACGGCGGACGGTCATCGGTGGCTCCTGACTCGGACCCTAGGTGCGGTTGCGACGACGGCGGTCCATCAGTACCGGTACGCCGACGGCTGCCGCGATCACGACGGCGGCGGCGCCGCCTATGACGACCCAGGTGGTGGTGCCGCTGCGCGACGGTCGGTCGGCGGCCGTCTTCTGCGGGGCGCCACCGCTTCGGGCACCGGGCTCCGGAGCCGCCGCCCCGGCGGGGGGCCCGGGAAGCGGGTTCACATCGGCGGGGCCGGGGTCGCCGGGGTTCTGCAGGGCGATGCGGGGCCGGACGATGCCGTACCCGATGGAGTCGCTGCGCCTCTCCCCGCTCTGCGGGGCGCCGGCGGTGTTGATGAGGACGCGGGTGACCTGGTTGGCGGTCCATTCGGGATGGACGGACCAGATGAGGGCGGCGGAGGCGGAGGCGAGGGCGGTGGCGTCGCTGGTGCCGTGGCTTTTGCAGAGTTCGGTGCCGCCGGCGCATGCTGCGACCATCTCGTCACCTGGTGCGGCGAGGTCCACCTGTGGACCTCGCTCCGACTCCCTTGTCGCCTGGCTGTCCTTGTCGACAGCGGCCACGCCCACGACGCCCGGGGTCGCTGCGGGGTACTGCACCGGGTTGCCCTTCTCGCCGCTGTTACCCACACCGGCGAAGATCAGCTTGCCCTTGCTCATGGCGTAGCGGACGGCGTCCGCGATCTCCGGGCTGTCCTCGGACTGCCCCATCGAGATATTGATGATCTTTGCATCACCATCAGCCGCATAACGGATTGCCTTGCTCACCGCTGAGGAGAAGTTACGGACGCCTTGTGCCTGGCTGTTCGCTTCAGTGCCGTCGGGCACCCGGAGGGAGATGATTTTGGCGCCGGGGGCAAGGCCGAAGGAGGCGTTGTCATCACCGCGCTTACCGGTTCCCGCGATCAGCACGGCGATGCCGGTGCCGTGTTTGAAGTTGTCGGTGTAGGCGTCTCCCGGTTCCTGAGCGAAGTCCCTGCCACCCACCACTTGACCCGCGAGGTCCGGCAACGTTCTGTCCACGCCCGTGTCAATCACCGCGACAGTCACGCCCTTGCCCGTACTGACCTGCCACATCTCTTCGGCATGCATCGCGTCCAGGTGCCATTGCCGGGATCGAATGGTGTCGGCCTGGGCGGGTGTACACGGCGCGGCAAGAGCCAGCAGACCTACCGCGATGGCCAACGCACTCGTCCGGCAGTGTCCGACTCGGGTGCCGCTGCGCATGCGCTGTTCCTCACTAGGTCGGTTTCAGTCGATGACCGGGGGCACAACTCGTCGGGCGGCGTGCTGCCAGGTTTCCTCGTCCTCGACCAAGTAGTCGGGCCGCTGGACATCGCGGTTGCGCCGCGACGTGGCACCGCTGACTTCCTCTCGCCCTCGGACCAGCCCGGCCCCACCGGGGGTGAACGGCTTGTCACCGCTGGCGCCAGGACGCTGCACGGGACGGCCTCCGACAACACCACCGGGTTCGGTCGCCAAGCGACGCCCGGGGCCGAAACCCGTCCGATTGCTGTTGGGCCCGGCAGCCGCGCCACCGTATCCCACACCTGGGGCCACGCCGGAACGCGCTGATGACTGCCCTTGCCCTTGAACGGGCTCCGCGCCGACTACCGTGCCACGCGGAATCCGCCCCACTGAGCGGTCCGGGGCGGGAGCGACCGGTCGTCCGCCGATGATGCCCGGTTCTGGTACGTGCGGCACTGCGGTGACGGGCTTCGCCATCCCTCCACTCCTGCCGACCGGGATGGTCGGCCGGGCAGACGACGGTAGCCTTCCGCCGTTCACGGGCCCCATCGGGCCGGTCCCCGGCCCTGTCATCGGCGGCATGATGACCTTGCTCAAGCCGTCGGCCGGACCACCATTGGGTTGACCGCCCGTGTTCGGGGAGGGTGTCGTAGTCGGAGCATGCGGCAGTGTGGGCGTGCCGTCGATGACGGTTCCCGGATCGCGCGGGGGCAGAGAGGCATTGTGGGGCGACGCGCTGCCCCCGAACTCATGACGGTTTCCATCAGGCGCGGTCGAGATCATCCCTGGCGAGTGCCGACCTGCTTCGACAGCCCCCGCTGAGAAGCCGCTCCCGCCTCGGTAGCTACCAGCACCCTGCTGGTCAGCCGACCCCACGGGCTGCAGGTATTCGACCTCCCGGAACGGGCTGGTCGGCGGCGGCATGATCCCCGCCGGAACCACCGGAAAGTTCGGCCGTTCGGCTCGCGAGATCTGCAACCCCGCGTCGTTGTACGACTCCGCCAGCCGCTTCATCTGCTGCGCCGCAGCCATGTGCTCGTCGTGCAGCTGCTTCTGCGCCGCGTACGCCTGTTGCTGGCTCGGCCCTTCCGTACGGAGGCCCTTGTCGGCGTCCACCGCCAGCGGATTCGGTACGGCGGCGCCCATCGGCTGCGGATGCAGGTTCAGGTAGGAGTCCAGCAGCGCCTTCGCCTCCGGCGAATACTTCGGCATCGCCTTCTGCACGTCCCGCAGCGTCGTCGCCGCGTGTTCCATCCACGTACCGGCCTTCTCGCTGTAGGCCCCCAGGCGCAGCGTCGCGTTCACGGTGTCCGCGCCCCAGGCGCGGAACGCCTCCGCGCCCTCGCCCTCCCAGGAGACGTGGGCGATGAACTGCCGCAGGTCCTCCCCGAGCTTCCGGATCGTGACGGACGCGTCCTTCAGCTTGCCGCCGACGTCGGCCACCCGGCCCGAGTCGGCCTCCTCGACCATCGCCCGGAGCTTCTCGTGCGGGACGGACGCGAAGTCCTGGGTGATGAAGGCGAACCGGAAAGGACGCCGCGGGTCACGGGCCCGCGGGGCCTTCGGCTTGTCGGTCGTCACATCGACCCCTTGTCGCTGCCCGGCGCGCCGGGGGTGTGCGCGGCCACCGGCGCGTACTGCTCCTGGAGCCTCTTCTGCACGGCCCACATGTGGTCGCGCTGATCCGCGTCGACGGTCGCGTAGCCGTCGTGCGCGCCCCGCACGGCCGTGCTCAGCGCGTCGATCATCGAGGACAGCAGCCGCGACAGGTCCTCCAGGTCGCTGTGGACGTCGTGGTACGCGTCGTACAGCGACGCCGCCGCGTCGAAATCCTTGCCCAGGTGCCCCGGCACGAGCCGGTCCGCGCCGATGCGGGACGGCGCCGCCTCGGAGTCGCCGAGAGTGGTCAGCAATTCGTCCACGCGGCCCTTGAATCCCCTGAGCGACTCCAACTCCGTCGCCAGACGCCCTGTGTTGCCCATCCCCCCCACGCCTCTTCGACACCGTGCGCCAACACGTGACTGCACGCTACACATTAGCGTCAGGCGGTGACGCAGGGCGTCGAACAGGCCACCCGGGCGCTACTTGTCGGCGGTGAGCTTGCCCGCGACGCCCCAGCTGTCGGCCGGCACCTCGTGGATCCAGACCTGCACGGCCTCCGCCGGGATGTGCAGCGCGTCGACGAACGCATCGGTGACGCGGGCCACCAGGTCGCGCTTGAGCTCGATGTCGCGGGGGCCCTGCTGGATGGTGACGATGGGCATGGTGTGCTCCTCGTTCGTGGCGCCGCACCAGCGGTTCCGGTGCGGTTCCGTCGCCATGAACAGTTCACCGCGCGGGGGTGGTGCGCACCCAGACCCGGATCGCTCTCGCAGCGATCACGATCGCTGATCGCCGAGGGTGTCCAGCAGGAGGTCGAGCAGCGGCGACGAGGCGCCGTCCCGGAGCGCCAGTTCGACGGGCAGCCGCAGGCCGGGGTCGGCGAAGGGGACGAAGGCGACCCTCGGCACCCGCATGCGCCGGGCGTTGCCGTCGTAGACCACCGTCCACATGGGGGTGCCCGAGCCGATCGCGGCGAGGGTGTCCTGGAGGTTGTGGGTCGTGGGACCGGGTACGGGCTCGAAGCCGGCGTCCCGGCAGCCGCGCAGGACGAGGTCCACCAGCGCGGGGTGGTTGCGGCGCTCGGTGAGCCGCAGCGGCAGCCCGGCGAGCTCCGCGAGGCCGACCGCCGGTCGCTCGGCGAGCGGGTGCCGGGCGGGTACGGCGGCCACCAGCTCCTCGTCCCAGAGCCGGTGGTGCCGCAGTTCGCCGCCGCCTCGCGGATCCGGTGCGGCGCCCCGTACGAACGCGGCGTCGAGCCGCCCGTCCGCGAGCCGGGCGAGCCGCTCCCGTACCGGGACGGCGACGAGTTCCACGCGTACGTCCGGGGCGCGCTGCCCGAAGGCGTCCAGCACCCGTTCGAGCCGCTCCCCGAGGCCGGTGACGGTGCCGAGCCGGAAGACGCCGACGCGCCCGTCCGCGAGTTCCGCGGCCACCGCCCGGGCGGCGTCCTCGGCCGCCAGCACGGCGCGGGCGGCCGGCAGGAACGCCTCCCCGGCGGCGGTGAGCCGGACCGTCCGAGGATTCCGGTCGAAGAGTACGACCTTCAACTCGCGTTCCAGCCGCCGTATCTGCTGACTGACGGCGGGCTGGCCGATCACCAGCCGCTCGGCCGCCCGTCCGAAGTGCAGCTCCTCCGCGACGGTGACGAAGTAGCGCAGCTGACGTAGCTCCATCGGGTCCCCCATGACGGTCTCTGTGGGTCGATCTTGCTCGATCCTCACAGCCGGGCGTGGTTCCGGGCCGCCTCGCGCGGGAGGACGACCCAGACCTCGTTCCCGCTCAGCGGCGGCGCGACCTCCGCCGCACTGCGGCCGGCACTGGCGTACGTTCCCTCCACACGCCATGGCGGGAAGCCCCTTCCTAGGGCCGGCGAGCAGCTGGTGGGCCTGTCTGGAGGAGCAGACCCGCCGGGAGGTCGACGCGAACTTGCTGCTCGACCGCCGGATGACGGCGGTCAAGGCCGTATGGGAGGCACTGCGACCGCTGGAGTTGGGCCTGAACGAGGCCGCGCAGGTCGTCCATGCGCGCTACCGGGCCCTTGGTGATCGCGTGCAATCCGGCCGACCCGATCCGCTCGACATCCCTTCGCTCGCAGCCCGTGCCGCGGCCCTTCCCGGCCGGGTGGCCGCTGTCGAGGCTTTCTGGGACGGTGACACGGTGCACGACTGGTTCGTGCTGCTGGTCGCGGTACTGAGCCATCCCTCCGGAGAGGGCCACCTGGCGACCGTCCATCACGGTCAGGGCGGCTCCCCTCCGGGTGCGGCCGCGGCCAAGGCCGGCCAGGACCTGGCCGACTACCTCGGCGTGCCGTTCCACTTCGCGTCCCCGGACGTCCCCAATGACGAGGCGCCGCGCTGGCGGACGTCCCAGGGCCCGTCCCAAGGGCCCTGACCAGAGCCCGTCGGGGGCACTGCGAGCCCCAAAGGGGCGAGCCCGGCCGCCGGACGTACCCGGAGTTCCGACACTGCCCCTGCACCGCTACGCGGCAAGCAGCGCCGGCAGCTTGCGCATGTCGTCGAAGACGACCGTGCCGGGGCCTTCGAGCCGGTCCGCCGGGGTCAGCCCGCCCGCGTAGCCGAAGGAGCGCATGCCCGCCGCGCGGGCGGCCTCCACGCCGGGGCGGCTGTCCTCGACGACCACGCACGCCGCCGGGTCGACGCCCATCTGCCGTGCGGCGTGGAGGAAGAGGTCCGGGGCCGGCTTGCCCCGGGCGACCTCGGTGGCGCTGAAGATGCGGCCCGCGAAGTGGTCGTAGAGGCCGGTGCGGCCCAGCGTGTGGCGCATCTTCTCGTGCCCGCCGCTGGAGGCGACACAGCTCGGCAGCGTGATCTCGGCGAGCGCCTCGGGCAGACCCTCGACCGGGGTCAGATCGGCGTCGACCGCCTCCCGGTGCAGCTCGACGAACCGCTCGTCCCAGACCACGGCCATCTCCTCGCCCAGCCGGGCAGCGATCAGGTCCCTGATGGAACGGCTGGAGCGTCCGACGAACCGGTCGATGACGTCGTGCTCGGTGAGCGGCCAGCCCAGCTCCGCGCCCAGGGCGACATGGACCCGTACGGCGATGCGTTCGCTGTCGACCAGGACACCGTCGCAGTCGAATATGACGAGTTCAATCGGCTTGATCATCCCGGCAGAATAGCCAGGGCCGGCGACGGCCGGCCGGTCACAGCCTGAACACCCCGCGCCAGGTCCATCCCGCACCGAGGGCCGCTTCCCGCAGAGCATTCCTCATGTCCCGCGTGTCCAGCGTCTTGACCTTGCGTCGGCGGCCGTCGGGCCCCTTCTCGTACGTCCACTGCGCCGTGAAGCCCGACCCGCGGCCGTACTCGCGCGACGCGAACAGCGTGCCGCTGGTGGCGGTCCACTGCTCCTGAAGGGCCCGTATCTCGCGCCCGGACGGGTCCAGGCGCATGCGGATCCTGAGCCTCCGATCCACCCGCCGCCCCTCCTCGGTCGTCTGGAGCCACCACTCCCCCACCACGTCGGCCTTCTCCGACGTCATGGCGTTGCGGACGCGGTACGGCACGTGTGGGCCGCCCACCGCGAGCAGCGCGTCCCGGACTTCCGCAGCGGACCGCGGAACGACATCGCTGTCGGGGTACTTGGTGCCGAGCCATCTGTCCCGGAGACCCATCGCTATTCCTTCCAGGGGATGTTGAGCCACGGGCTGGCCGGATCCGTGGTGAGGACGCGGTGAGCGTCCAGCACACTCTGGTACCACTCGCCGAACTCCTCGTCGTCGAAGTGGAGGCAGCGCCCGAGGATGAAGCCGGCGGAGAAGTCCTGCCACGAGCGGTAGGTGGCCTGGGCCGCACGGCCGGCGCGGAGGACGGCGTTCTCTGCCTCCGGCAAGGTGCAGAAGCGCGCACCGAGGCCCCAACGGGCCATGCCGGAGGCCCGGCCGTAGTCCCAGGCCTCGACGGAACGGACGTAGGCCCCGTCCTCCAGGAGTCCGTCCGCGCGGAAGCGGGCCTCGTAGCGGGTGATCCGGCCGATCAGCCGCCGGACCCCCGCGATCTGCGACTCCAGCTCACCGGGGGTGAGGGCCTCGACCTTGGTCACGCCCTCGGGGGTGATGCGCACCTCGGCCGCCTGCTCGATGTTGTGGCGTATGGTCCGCTCGGCCACCTCCCGCCAGTGCTCCACACCGACGGGGCCGGCGAATTCACGGGCGAGGGAGCGGCGGACCTTGAGCACGAACTCCCATACGTCGCTGACCATGTCCGCCTTCAGCAGGCGCTCCTGGGTGCTCAGCCAGTCCTGGCGGCCGGCGACGCCCCACCACTCCTTGAGCCGGCCGCGCTCGTGGGCGAAGCCCTTGCCGTGGTAGGCCATGGCGTTCCACAGCTCGCCGTTCCGTACGAACAAGAGCGCTCCGCAGGCCAAACCGTGGGCAACGGGGCCGTGCAGCGGGCCGCCGATGCGCAGGGTACGCAGCTGGTTGTGCTCGTGGTGACAGCCACCGTTGTCGGCGCCAAGGGCACGCTCGTGGTGCCGGGTCCACGTGGCGCGGTAGGCGGGGCCGGCCGGCAGGACCGCCTCGCAGGGGGTGCCGGGGTTGACGACCATGAACGGCGGGTCCCGGTCCTCCCAGACGCGGGCGTACCAGCCGAGGGAGTTGGCGCAGAAGACCGGGTCCTCGACGGGGGCGGGCAGCACGCCCTCGGTGAAGACGGCCAGGCACTGGGTGCCGGTCCGGGGGTTCCAGTAGGGCATGAAGAGCACGGAGCCGGGGTTGGCCTCGACGTGGTGCCGGGGGACGGCGAGGTACAGGTCCGTGGTGGCGAGCACGTCGAAGTAGGCGGGCCAGTCGCCGCGCGTCTTGGCCTCGTACAGCTCGTGCTCGACGGCGCTGGGCGCCTGCCACGGGGGGTCCATCTGCGGCGGGGGGCCGAACGTGGCGCTCGCGCCGGGCCCCTCGCCGGGGTTCTGCATGCCCATGATCAGGACTCTACCGAGGGCCCCTCGTGCGGCCTGGACCGGCCGCCCAACGGCTCATCGAAAAGTCTCCTGATTTCGTCCTCGGCAGACTTGGCGAGGATGCGCAGTTCGCGCCACTCAGAGGCAGACCTCACAGCGGACTCAAGCCACACCTCCTTTCGCGAATCCGTCATCCTTTGCAGCTGCTCGTCCACGGGCCGAAGGGCATCCAGAACCTGCTCACCGAACTGCCCCATTCCCACGAGCCCAGTCACAAGCGAGAACACATCGTCAAACTCCAACGCGATCTCGTCGGGGCCCACCCTCAATCGGTGCAAGTACTCCGCCTGTTCCTGCGCATTTGACGCCAGCAACCGAGTCACCTGAAGGATTTGCTGAACGACCCTCTCTTCGCGATATTTAGCGGTCACCGAATGACGCCTCCAAGGTCACCCTCCCAGCCCTTCACACGCCAGTACGCCCCATCTCCGTGATGCCCACCCCCAGGATGCCACCGAAGCATTCTTCCCGTCGGTTCGCCACCTTCCGTGTACTCACGCAGAACCCAGCCCTGGCCCGCGTGGCCACCTCGGCCCAAGGTTTCCTCCCGCCATCCGCGTTCACCTATCAGGGCGCCACGCACCTCCTCAGGCAAAACACCCCCGCTCAGGATCTGGGGATTTTCCATGATGTCTTCGATTCCTTGAATGGAACCGACAGGCCCGGCCTCTTCTCGGAGCTGCTGCCTCAGACGTTCGCCATTGGCCGCGTTGGCGGGCCCATCTGCGCCCCCTCTAGGGCACCCCTCCGGTGCCAGCCCCAACGGGTCCGCCCACGTGCACGGGTTGTGCACATACGCCACCGGATTCGGTGCCGGCTCCAACCCCATTGGGTCCGGGGACAGATAGCGCGCCGTCTCCGGGTCGTAGTGGCGGTGGAAGTTGTAGTGGAGGCCCGTTTCCGGGTCGAAGTACTGGCCCGGGAAGCGGAGGGGCGTGTAGGCCGTGCTCGTCCTCGACCAGGTCGTCGTGCCCCATACCGTGGCGCGCGTGCGCCACGCCGTCGTGCCGGACTCGTCGACCAGTTCCGTCGGCGCGCCGATCAGGTCCGTGACGATCGCGAAGAAGCGGCTGTCGATCTCGCGCTGCGGGGCGTCCGCCGCCGATATTCGCTCCGTCTGGGAGACGGGGCGCAGGCCGTCGTGGTCCCAGGTCAGCGTCACCGGGTCGGGGAGGTCCGCGGACGTCGTCGTCTGCTCGGTCAGGGTCGGGCCGTCCCAGGTGAAGGTCACCTCCTCCGCGGTCTCTCCGGTAGGAGTGAGACGCCGTTTCGCGATCCGGCGGCCGAGAGGGTCGTAAACGTACCGCCAGCACGTGCCGTCCGGCGTCGTGACCGACGTCAGGCGGTCCTCGGCGTCCCATGCGTACCGCCAGGTGTCCGGCTTGCGGGAGAGGCGGGTCTTCTGGCGGAGGACTACGCGGCCCTGTGCGTCGTGTTCGTAGCGGACGTTGCCCGCGTGCGTGAGCCGGGTGCCCGTGTACGCGCGGGGACCCTGCGCCTCCGCGCCCGGGTGTCCGGTGGGCCAGGCGGCCTCTGTCTGGTTGCCCGTCTCGTCGTAGGCGTACCGTTCCTGCCAGTCCGGGGCCGTCACCGCGGTCACCCGGCCCACCGCGTCGAGCTCGAAGGAGCGGTCGTTGACGGCCGTCAGATAGCCGTCACGGCGGTAGGTGTAGTCGCGGCGCTGGAGGGAGGCGCCGGACAGCGTCAGGGACTGCGCCGTGACGCGGCCCGCCGCGTCCCACTCGTGCGACAGCGTCAGCCCGTCGCCGAAGTGGCGCGCGATCTCGCGGCCCGCAGCGTCGTGTTCGATGTCGAAGACGCGGCCGGAGGCCGTGAGCGACGTGCGGCGGCTCGCCGCGTCGTACGTCCAGGTGCTGACGGCGCCGGCCGGCGTCACGCGGCGCGTGCGGCGGCCCAGGCGGTCGTACGCGAACGTCAGCGTCCGGCCGTCGGTCGTCTCGGACTTGACGCGGCCGAGGCGGTCGCGGCCGTAGACGACCGTCGCGTCCGGGCCGGCGGCCTCCAGCAGACGGCCCGCCGCGTCGTGCGCGTACGTCGTGACCGCGCCGTCGGCGTTCTTGGCGACGACGCGGCCGAGTACGTCGTGCTCGTAGGCGATCGTCTGGCCCAGCGCGTTCGTCCGGGCGGTCAGCCGGCCCGCCGCGTCGTGGGTGTAGGCGAGGGTCCGGCCGTCGAAGTCGGTCTCCGAGCGGAGGCGGCCGGCCGGGTCGTAGTCGTAGGACCAGATCAGGCCCTGCGGGTTGGTGACCTGCCGCAGCCGCAGCTGCGTGTCGTGGGTGAACTCGTGCCGCACGCCGTCCGGGCCCGTCCGGGCCGCGAGGAGGTCGAAGTGGGTGTACTCGTAGCGGGTGACCCCGCCGATCGCGTCGGTGTGCGTGGTGCAGTTGCCCTCGCCGTCGTAGGTCCAGGACTGCTCGGAGCCGTCCGGCTCGACGCGCTGGAGCAGCCGGCCTTCGACGGACCACCGCATGCGGGTCGTCGCGCCGAGCGGGTCGGTGACGGCCGTCACACGGCCGAAGGCGTCACGGCGGTAGGTGGTGACGCCGCCCAGCGGGTCGACGGTCTCGACCGGCAGGCCGGCGCGGTCGCAGCGCAGACGCGTGGTGTTGCCGAGGGCGTCCGTGACGGACGACGGATGCCCGTTCGCGTCGTACGCGTAGCGCGTCACCGCGCCCGTGGGGTCCGTGGTGGACACCCGGTTGCCGTCGGCGTCGTAGGTGTGGCGCCAGACGGTGCCGTCCGGGCCGGTGATCTCCAGCGGGAGGCCACGGCCGTCGTGCGAGGCGGTGGCCTCGCGTCCGTCGGGGCGGACGACGGCCGTCAGCCTGCCGTCCCCGTCGTACCGGAACTCGGCGGTCCGGCCGAGCGGGTCGGTGCGGGAGAGCAGCCGGTCGCGGCGGTCCCATCGGGAGAGCGTGGTGGCGCCGTTGGGGTCGGTCTCCGCGACGAGCTGGGAACGGTCGTTGAAGGTGTAGCGGCTGGTGTGGCCGAGGGAATCGGTGACGGCGGTGACGCGCAGACCGGTGGCGGGGTCCGGCGCGCCGTACTCGAAGGTGTGGCGCAGGTGGCCCTCGGTGCCCGTCTGGAAGACGCAGCGGTCGTGGTCGTCGTACGCGTACCGGTAGCCGCGGCCGTTGCGGTCGGTCCACGCCGTCATGCGGTGGCGCTCGTCGTAGGTGAAGCGCAGGGGCGTACCGGAGGAGTTGACGACCTCGGTCAGATCGCCGTCGGTGTAGCCGTAGCGGATCAGCTCCACGTCCGTTTCGCCGGGGCCCGCGCCGACGAGGTGGAGGGCGGTGATGCGGTCCGCCTCGGTGGTGATCCGGATGCGGCGACCGGCGTGGTGCGCGAGGGCGAGCGGGGTGCCGTCGGCGTCGTACTCGTACGTGATCCAGCGGCCGGCGCGGTCGGTGATCTGCTCCAGCAGGGCGGTCCCGTGCCGGGCAGGGTGACCGCCCGGGGGCGCGAAGTGCCTGGTGAGGCCGGTCAGCGGGTCGGTGACGGTGTAGGAGCCGCCGGCGTCGATCTCCAGGGACCAGCGGGGGCCGTGGGTCGGGAGGGTCGGGACACCGGGGGCCGGGTGGGGGTAGGCGAGGAGCCGGCCGTCCTCGCAGACCAGGACCACGCCTTCGGGGTCGATCTCCAGGCGTTGGTCCGCGGTACTCGTCCAGGAGGGGCCCAGCCAGCGACCCGCCCGGTAGGCGGAGCCGACCCTCCGGGAGAAGGCCAGTGGGAGGGCACCGGGCAGGTGGGCGTCGGTCTGAGAGAGGAACATGTGGCCGGTGGCGAGGTCGATCGGGTCGGTGTTCCCGCACGGCTTCTGCTGGTCCGACTGCCCCGCGCTGCTCGGGTTCTCCTCATGCTGCGCCCGTGCCGCACTGGTCCCGCCCGCCTCACCGGCCTCGCGTTCGGCGCTCGTGGCGGCCCGTCCCGCTCCCCGGCCGGCCAGTTCCTCGGCGCCCTTCGTGGCGCTGTTGACGGCCATGCGCCGGCCGGCGGCGGCACCGAGGCTGCCGCCGTCGGTGGCCAGGGCGGAGAAGGCGTCGAAGCCGAACCGGCCGGACGCCTCCGCGTTGTCCTTGCCCCATTGGTCGCCGAGCAGCATGGCAGGGGCCCGCCCCGGGTGGTTGGCGAGGGTCACCATGCCGGCGGCGAGGTTGTTGAGGTGCGTCGCGTACTGCGCCGGGTGGGTGACGTTGTACGGGTCGAGGGGGAGGACCGTACGGGCACTCTTGACGAGCCCCGTGGCGCCCTTGGCCACGCCACCGAGGAAGTGGGTCCCCTCGACCGCGCCGATCGTCCTGGCGTCCGCGAGGTCCATCCTCGCGCGGTCGGTGAACGCGGGCTTCTGCGGGGCGTCCTTCAACGCGCCCTTGACCGCGGCGACTGCGGTGGCGGCAGCGGCGTCACGCTGCTTGCGGGCGTCGGTCAGGAGCTCCTGGGCCTCCCGCATCTTGTCCGCGCCGGCGTTGGGGCATTCGCCGGGCGGTACGGGCGGGGTGCCCGGGTCGTGGCCCTGCCGCAGCGCGGCGTTGTACGCGTCCGCCGCCCTGTTGTAGGCGTCGACGTTCGCCTTGTACGTGTCGAAGGCCTTCTTCTGCGCCTCCTTGCCGGCCTTGTACAGGCCGATGGCCTCCTTGGCCCTCTCCTTCGCCCAGGCCACCGTCTCCGCGTACGTCTCCAGGGCCTTGGACGCGTTCCCGCAGGCGTCTGCCGCGTACGCCCACTGCCGTGGGTGCATGGCGAACTTCTCGCGGAAGGCGTCGGCGCCCGCTCCCCGCCAGTGGCCGGGGTCGAGCCCGGTCATGCCCTTGCCGACGCCGTCGAAGGCGGCCGAGAAGTCCTTCAGATGGGAGGCGGTCCTGCGGATGTTGCCGACGTTGCCGTGAAGGAGCTGGTCCGGGTCCTCGGTCCGGCCGAGTTCCTTCTCGTCGACGTGGGCGCCCATGCCGGAGGCGAACTCGTCGCCGAGGTCGTCGGCGACGTTCGCCGCGTCGTGGAACCCGAGCTTGTCGAGGCCGTCACCGGCCCGGTGGGCCACCCAGTTGACGCCTTCGCCGAGCTTCTTCCTGCCCTCGTCATAGAGGTCTTCCGCGCCGTCGCCGAGTTTGTCGGCGCCCTTCTTGATGCTGTGGCCGATGTCGTCGAAGAAGCTCATGCTCAGCGGTCACCCGCACCCGGTGCGCCGCTGTCCTGGGCCCGTTCGCGGCGAGCGGCTTCGAGGGCCGCGCGCAGCGCTCCGTCGTGGCCTTGGGATTCCCGGGTGTCCTGGTAGACCGCCCTGTCGGTCTTCGCCATGTCGGTGGCGGCGTCCTTGAACGACTGCCCGCTGTAGTCGGCGTCCGCGAAGTAGCTGTGGTCTGCGATCTCACCCATGGACATCTTCTCGGCCTGCTCGTCCGCGAGCGTCGGATCGGAGACGAGGCCGGCCGCCACCACCTTGAGCGTTCCTTCGACGTATTTGTCCTGCTCGTAGTAGAGCCCGGCCGACAGACCGACGCGGCGCGCGAACTCGTTGCCGTCGTGGACGAGGGAGCGGACTCCCCACTCCCAGCGCTCGCAGAATTCCTTGAACGCGCTCGTCAGGCCGTCGTGTCCCGTGTCCGTTCCGGAGAGTGCGAGAGCTCCGAAGCCTCGGCCGGCGCTCGATTCGCCGATTCCGCCGAACTCCTTGAGCTCTCCGATCGCGTCGGTCAGACCCTTGGTGATGAGCCCGAGCGACTCCTCGCTCGCCCGCAGATCCCCGTTGCCGCTCACTGCGCCTCCCCCTGCGGCTCGTCCACGACCGTGTTCAGTGCCGCGGCCTCCGGCACGACTCCCGCCACGGGCGGCAGGAAGAACGGGGCGTCGCCACCCACGTCGAGCGCCACTCCGGCCGGTTCGCCGATCGCCGGCACCACGACGTCGAGCAGGCGGGCGCCGAGGACGGACACGTACTCCCAGTCCGGTCGTGGCGTCCCGCTGCCGTCCGCGCGTGCGACGGCGAACCGGGCCAGCGCCGCCTCGTCGGTGAACGCGTGGATCCACCAGACGTCGCCGTGCGCGGTCGTCCACAGCCCGCCGCGCTCGTCGAGCGGCACCAGCACCGCGGCGCGCCGGAACTCCCCCACGACGGCGGCGGGCCGTCCGCGGCCCTCGTGGAGGGCGGCGACCTCCCGTGCCAGGGCGCTTGCCGCGCGGTGGGGCGTCTGTTCGGCCACGTCGTCTGTCCCGCCCCTCGCGTCACACCCTGTCCATGCTCTGGCCAAGGTTACTGACGGGGGTACGGCTGCGGCGACGGCCTGACGACAACGCTGACGAGGGTGAACATCCAGTTATTCGGCGCGCCCGGCCCGCCCGTTGAACGTCGCGTACTTCTTGGGTACGTCCACATACCAGTGCGCTGCGCTCTCTCCCCCAAGAGTCGCGGCAGGGCCCGTCCGTGGGGAGCGGGCCCTCGTGGAACGAACGCACGAAGCCCCGGGGGGAGTGATCAACCGTTCCGTCTGCGACGGCGGCTTACGGCTACGCCCGCGCCGACGGCGAGGGCGATGCATGCGATGACTGCGCCGGCTGCGATCGGGGTGGCGCTCGAGGAGACGAGGCCGGTCGCCCTTTTCGTGCGCGCCCCGGGAGGCGCGGCCGTCTCCCGGGTCACCGGTGCGACCGACTCCGGGAGGGGGCTCACATCCGGCGGCCCCGGGTCACCGGGGCTCTGGAGCGCGACCCGGGGGCGGACGACGCCGTAGCCGATGCTGTCGCTGCGCTTCTCGCCGCTCTTGGGGCCGCCGGCGGTGTTGATGAGCACGCGGAGGACCTGGTTGGCGGTCCATTCGGGGTGGACGGACCAGAGGAGGGCGGCGGAGGCGGAGGCGAGGGCGGTGGAGTCGCTGGTGCCGTCGCCTGTGCAGAGGCCCGGGCTGCCGTCGGTACAGGGCGCCACCATGTCCGCCCCGGGGGCGGCCAGGTCCACTTGCGGGCCGTGCTGGGACCAGGAGGTTGCCTTGATCTGACGATCGACCGCTGCGACACCGACGACCCCCGGAGTCGCAGCTGGATACTGCACGAGGTTGCCCTTGTCTCCCGTGTTCCCCACGCCTGCAAAGATCAGCTTGCCTTTGCTCACGGCGTAGCGAACGGCCTCGTCCTCTTCGGGGCTCTGACCGGCGCTGGCCAGGGAGATATTGATGACCTTCGCGTTCGAGTCGGCCGCGTACCGAATGGCTGATGCCACAGCGCGGGAACCCGATGCGAAGTCCTGGTCAGCCGAGGCACGCAACGGAAGGATTTTCACGCCCGGCGCCAGGCCGAACGAACCGTCTCCTTGGCCAGTACCGGCGATGAACAGCGCCATGCGCGTGCCGTGACCATCAATGTCTGTCCGGGCCGAGCCCGGCTGCCCCGTGAAGTCCCTCCCTTCGAGCACCTGCCCTCGCAGGTCGGGTACATCCGCGACCCCGGAGTCGACGACCGCCACGGTGACCCCCGCCCCCGTGCTGGTCTTCCACATCTCGTCTGCACGCATCGCGTCCAAGTACCACTGTTGGGAACGGACCGTGTCTGCGCGGGCTTCCGGACAGAAGGCACCGAGCAGGAGCAGAACCGTGGCTGCGGTCCGCCATCGGTTCACGCGCCGTTGTTGAGTGCTGTGCATGTGAGGTCCTTCAGGGCCGTCGCTCGGGCTCAATCGATGACTGGTGGGACCACACGACGGTGACTGGTCCAGGTCTGCTCGTCTTCGCTGAGATAGTCAGGGCGCCGGCCTTCTCGGTCGTGTTCCGAGTTGGAACCGCGCTCTCCCGCCAGTCCCGTTCCCCCCGGGGTAAAAGGACGGTCGGCGCCTTGACGACCTTGCCCCGAGGGCCTGCCACCCACGACCCCTCCGGGTTCGGTCGCGAGTCGTCTCCCGTTCCCCGTGCCTTGCCGTCCTGCCGACCCTCCTGCCGCCGGAACACCGGCAAAGCCGGGCGCCATTGTGTTGCCGACCTGCCTCGACCCCTGTCCGGGCTCGGCACCGATGACCGTGCCTCTCGGAAGGGATCGATTCGGCTGCCCGGCGCCTCGAGGAGAGGGGCGCCCGCCGACGATGCCATCCGCGGGCACACTGGGAATCCGACCCGTCGGCGTGCTGATCCCGGGCCGACCTGAAGGAACACGCCCCAGTGCATTGGCGGGAACGCCATTGGCCCCCCTGGAGGGGCCCGATGCGCCACGCCCCGGCCCCGCGGGCACGCCACGTCCCACATCAGCCGGTAGGGCTACAGGCGGGGGTGGCAATGGAACCGTATGCCGCGGGGTGCCGCCTCCCGGCAGTGGAGGCGGTTCGGTTCCATGCCCACCTGCCGGCACATGAGGCATCGTTGCCGCGCCATCGATACGACTTGTTGTCGGCACATCCGGCAGCCTGCTGCCAGGTGACGTCTCCCTGGCCTCATGTCCCAGGGGAGGAGTGGAATCGTGCGCGGTCGAGCGCGCAGGCTCATAGACGCTGGATGCGTACGGGCCCGACCCACCCGCCCCGTGCGCAAACGGAGACGGTCCTGGCGAGGCGCCGACGTCACCCCCGTCAGGAATCCGCCTTGTGGCCTCGATGTCGCTGAGGTCAGGCAACATGCTCGGCTCCAACGGCGCGAACACCGGCGCCTTGGCCCCCTGGATGTTGTGCGCCGACCACGCGTACGACTCCGCAAGTTTGCGCATCAGCCGTGCCGCCTCCAGGCGGTCGTGCTCCAGGCGTTGCTGCGCCTCGTACGCCTGCTTCTGCGTCGGGCCCGGCTGCGACAGGCCCCCGCTCTGGTCGGAGACCAGCGGCTGCGGGACCGCGCCCACCTGGCCCGGGTGGGCCTGGTGGTACGCGGCCAGCGTGGCGCTGTCCGGCGACGACACCTCCGGCATGAGGCGGTGGACCTGCGTCAGCGTCTCCGCCGCGTGGCCCATCCACGTCGCCGCCGTGCCGGCGAAATCGCTCAGGCCCAGCGTCGCGTTGGCCATGTCCGAGCCCCAGGTGCGGAACGCCTCGCCGGCGTCGCTCTCCCAGTGGACGCCGGCCATGTGCTCCCTGAGCCTGGTGGCGATCTTCTCGGTCGCCTCCGACACGTGCGCCAGCTTGCGGTGCAGTTCCGTGGCGTGCTCGGGCGACGCGTGTGCCACCATCGCCCGGAGCTCCGCGTGCGACTTCGACTCGAAGTCGGAGGTGGTGAACAAGCCACCGACCGGCTGGTTGATCGCCGGTGAGACGGGGCCGACGGGCGGCGTCGCCATCAGATGCTCCCCTCGTCGCTGCCGGGGCGGCGCCCGTCGGGCGGCGCCGGGGCGGCGTACAGCTCCTTCGTGCGGCGCTGGATCGCCCACAGGCGCTCCCGCAGCTCCGCGTCCACGTTCGCGTAGCCCACGCGCGCCCCGTGCACGGCCGTGCTCAACGCCTCGATCTGGTCCGAGAGGAGCCCCGCGAGGGTCTCCAGCCGTGCGTGCAGGGCGTTGTACGCGCCGTACAGGCCGTAGACCTCCGGGAAGTTCGCCCCCAGGTGGTCCGTGCCCAGCCGTGCCCCGGCGACGCGGCCCGGGGCGGCGGCGCCCTCGTTCAGCTCGGTCAGGAGGTCGTCGACCTGCCCCTTGAAGACCTTCAGCGAGCGCAGCTCCGCCGCCAAACGGTCCGTCTGCCCCCCGGCCACGCCTGGCCCACCCCCTGATCCGCCTGTCCGACCCGGACAGGTTACGGCGTCATCGCCGCCGTCTGCGGCCGGATCGGGAGGCGGTTGACCGGGCGGCCGGTCGCCGCGCGGACCGCCGAGGCGACCGCGGCCGGGGCCGTGACGACCGGGACCGCGCTGATCGCCTTCGCGCCGAAGGGGGCGACGACGTCGCGTTCCTCGACGAGCTTGACGATGTGCACGGGCGGCACGTCGAGGGCGGTCGGCAGGGCGTAGCCGGTGAGGTCGGGGCGGCGGACGAGGCCGCCCGTGGTGCGGAGGTTCTCGGTGAGGGCGGCGCCGATGCCCTGGGTGATGCCGGCCTCGATGCGGGTGCGGGCCTGACGGGGGTTCAGGACGCGGCCGACGTCCTGGGCGACGGCCACGTCGACGACGCGCACGGAGCCGAGCTCGACGTCGACGTCGACCACGACCCGTACCGCGCAGAAGGCCATGCCGACGAAGGCGTCGCCCTGGCCGGAGTCGTCGAGGGGCTCGGTCGGGTGGGGGCGGCACTGGGCGGTGGCCCAGAGTTCCTTGCCGTCGAGGGCCTCCGCGACGGTCGTGCTGAGCACGCCGTCGTACGAGGTGATCTTGCCGTCGGCGATGGAGAGCAGCTCGGTGGACATGCCGAACTGGTGGGCCAGCGGCTGCAGCAGCTGGGTGCGGACCATGCGCGCGGCCCGCTCGACCGCGCCGCCCGAGACCCAGGTGTGGCGGCCGTGGCAGGCCGGGCCGGCCGGGGGCTGGTCGGTGTCCACGGGGGCGACGTGGACCTCCTCGATGCCGAGGATCTCCTGGACGATCTGGCGGGCGAGGGTCGTGAAGCCCTGGCCGGTCTCGACGGCCGCGCAGATGACGGTGGCGACGGAGCCGCTGACCTTCACGGTGGCGGTGGAGACCTCGTCGGCGCCCTCGGCGCCGAGCATGTGGACCATGCCGAGGCCGTAGCCGACGCCGCGGCGGACGGCGGCCGGGTCACCGGCGCCGTCGGGGCCGCCGGGCAGGATCCACTCGTCCTCCTCCGCGGGCACCTCCGGCAGCGGGACGTCGCGGACGGCCCGCAGGAGTTCGGCGACGGGGGCCGGGCAGGTGACGGTCTGCCCGGTGGGCAGGAGGTCGCCGGTGGCCATGACGTTGCGCATGCGCAGCTCGGCCGGGTCCAGGCCGAGCTTCGCCGCGAGCTTGTCCATCTGGCCCTCGTACGCGGCGCAGACCTGCATCGCACCCTCGCCGCGCACATGGCCGGAGGGCGGGTTGTTGGTGCGCACCGCCCAGCCCTCGATGAAGGCGTGCGGGACGACGTAGGGGCCGCAGGCGAAGGAGACGGCGGCGGCCAGGGCGTCGGCGGAGTGGTCGGCGTAGGCGCCGGCGTCCATGAGGATCTGCGCCTCGACCTTGACGAGCTTGCCGTCGGCGTCGGCGTGGTGGCGGTAGCGCAGGAGCGTGGGGTGGCGGTGGGCGTGGCTGAGGAAGGACTCCTCGCGGGTGGCGGCCAGCTTCACCGGGTGGCCGGTGCGCAGGGCGAGCAGGCCGAGGGCCAGCTGGGTGCCGGAGTCCTCGCGGTCGCCCATCGCGCCGGGCACGCCGGTGACGACGACCTTGACGCGCTCGGGCTCCAGGGCGAAGCAGGCGGCCGCCAGGTCGCGGTCGGCGTGCGGGTCGGTGGAGGCGGTGTAGAGCTCGACGCCGCCGTCGGGGCGCGGCACGGCCAGGCCGGCCTCGGCGCCGATGGGCGCCGGGTCCTGACGGCCGATCCGGTAGAGGCCCTCGACGATGACCTCGCCGGTGATCTCCGGGTCGCCGAAGCGCAGCGGGATGTGGCGGATGAGGTTGCCGTCGGGGTGCAGGGGCTCGGCGGAGAACGCCTGCTCGGGGTCGGTGACGGGCTCCAGGACCTCGTACTCGACGGCGATCGCGGCGGCGGCGAGCCGGGCCGTGTCGGGGTGGTCGGCGGCCACGGCGGCGATCGGCTCGCCGTGGTGGCGGACCAGGTCGCAGGCGAAGACGGGCCGGTCCGCCACGCCGCGCCCATGGGCGGCGTCACCGGGTACGTCGGCGTGCGTGACGACCGCGTAGACGCCGGGCATCGCCTGCGCGGCCGTGGTGTCGATCGCCAGGATGCGGGCGTGCGGGTGCGGCGAGCGCAGCACGGCGGCCCACAGCAGTCCCTCGGCCCACAGGTCGGCGGCGTACGGGAAGGTGCCCTGGGTCTTGGCGTCCGCGTCGGTCGGCGGAAGGGAGACGCCGAGCCCGTGCTGCGGGGGCTCGGCGGTGAGGGGCGGGATGAGCGAGGTCGTGGTGACGGAGCCGGGGTCGTCCGCCGCGCCGCCCATGCCGGTCATGCCGGCGAGGCCCCCCAGTCCGGCCGCGCCCATGTCGCCGCCCATGCCCGTCATGCCGTCGCCTTTCCGCTGCCGCCGTTGTGCGGGCCCGCCTGGTGCGGGATGCGCGCCGTGTCCGCGCCGGGCTGCCCCGGCTCGGCCTCCTCGAGTGCCGCGGCCGCCTCGGCGCGCTCGTCGACGACCTGGCGCACCGCGTCCAGGACGCCCCGGTAGCCGGAGCAGCGGCAGAGGTTGCCGCAGATCGCCTGGCGGGTCTCCAGCTCGGTCGGGGCGTGGTTGCCCTCCAGGAGGTCGTGCACGGTCATGGCCAGGCCGGGCACGCAGAAGCCGCACTGCACGGCCCCGCACTCGGCGAGGGCGCGCTGCACGTCGGAGGGCTGCCCGCCCGCCGCGAGGCCCTCGACCGTGCGGACCTCGGAGCCGGCCGCGGTCGCCGCCGGTACGAGGCAGGAGGCCACGAGCCGCCCGTCGACCTGGACGGAGCAGGCGCCGCACTCGCCCTGCGAGCACCCGTCCTTGGCTCCGGCCAGCCCGAGGCGCTCGCGCAGGACGTACAGCAGCGACTCGCCGATCCAGGCGTTGGTGACGGGCCGGTCGGTGCCGTTGACGCGCAGGACGTACGAGGCGCAGGGGTGCTCGGTCAGGGGGTTGGCCAGGAGCGTGTCGTCGGTGGCCGGGGTCCCGTCCGGGGCGGGGGCCTCGCCCGCGGTGGGGGCCTCCGCCGGGAAAGCCTGGGCCGCCTGGTCCGTCTGGGTCGCCTGGTCCGTCTGGGCCGTCTGGTCCGCCTCCGCGGTGGCCGGGGCGACCGGGGCGGCGGGGGCGTTCGGCTGGTGCGACGGCGACGGGGCCGACGGGGCCGGCTGGGCCGGTTCGGCCTCGGCGGTGGGGGCGTGCGTGTGGTCCGGCGCGGTTTCGGCGGTCTGCTGGGCCGGCACGGACGGGCCGGCGGCAGGGGCGTCCTGCGGCGGGTCCGCCGGGTGCGGGTCGCGCTGGGCCGGGAAGCCCTCCGCGGCGGGGGCCTCGGCCGGGTCGGACGGGGCCGGCTCGGCGACCGGGTGCGGCTCGTGCGCCTGCTGCGGGACGACCGGCTCGGCCGTGGCCTGCTGCGGCCACGCGTGGGCGGTCCACTCGCCGGCCGGGCTGTCGCCCGTACCGGTGACTCCCGTCAGGTGGTCGGCGGGCAGGGCGTACTCACCGGAGTCGTCCGGCACGTCCTCCGGCGCGGCCGGAACGGACCACTGCCCGGTCGAGGCGGCGTCGGCAGCGGCGTCGGCGGGAGAGTCCGCGGCGTCCGGAACGGGCCACTGTCCGGTCGACACATCGGTGGCCGCGGGTGCGGCGGGCCAGCCGGAGTCGTCCGGCGCGGTGGGCACGGACCACTGTCCGGTCTCCTGTCCGACCGGAACGGACCACTGTCCGGACGACGCGATCGACGCGGCGTCGGCACCGGCGGACGGAACGGCCTGCTGCGGCCAGTCGTCCGTGCTCTCCTGCGCCTGCGGAACCGTCCACTGCCCGGTCGGCGTCGACGCCGGCTCGGCAGTGTTCCGTACGGGGTACTCGCCGGACTCGTCCACCGGGTCGTCCCCGGCGGCGGGCACCGACCACTGCGCGGCAGGGGTCTCCCACTGCGCGTGCTGCGCGTGCCGGCCGTGCCACTGCGGCTGCTCGGCCGCCGGCGCGCCCTGCTGCCAGGCCTCCGCCGCAGGCGGGCTCGTGTGGCCCGTGCCGGGCGCGGCCAGGGGACCCCAGCCGCCGGGCGTGCCACCGGTGCCGGGGTGCGCGAGCAGCTCGGGCGGCAGCTGGACGAACGTGGTGCCGTCCGCGTCGAGCTCGCCGCCGCGCGGGATCGGCTGCCAGCCGCCCTCGCCGGACTGCGGCGTGTGTCTCTGCTGTTCGTCACTCACGCGAGTGCCCTCCCCAGTGCTCGGCGGGCCAGGGTCGCCACCGTACGACGGAGATGCAACACGGCCGGCGGCAGGGTACCCGGCTCGGGGCCGCCCGGGGCGGGCTCCTGGGGAACCGGGTCGGGGATGCACGCGGCGGCCACGTAATCGCCGAAGGCGGCGCACACCTCGGGGGCAAGGGTGCGCTCGCCGTCCCAGTCGATGAGGGACGAGACCCAGTGCTCGGCCTCGAAGGGCCGCAGCGGCATGGGCGCGACGGCCCCCACCGCGCAGCGCACGCTGCGCCGGGCCGGGTCCAGGACGACCGCGACGGAGGCGATGGCGCGGCTCGGCCCGGTGCGGCCGGTGGCCTTGAGGAAGACCTGCGGGGCGTGCAGCAGGGGCACGCGCACGTAGCCGATGAGCTCGGCCGGGTGGAGCATCTCCAGGCCGGCCAGCAGCCGGCCGACGGGGATCTCGCGGCGCATCCCGCCGGGCGAGGCGATGACGAGGGACGCCTCCAGCGCCGCGAGGACGGGCAGCGCGTCACCGGTGGGTGCGGCGGAGACGATGTTGCCGCCGAGGGTGCCGGCGTTGCGGATCTGGGGCGGTCCGGCGGTGCGGGCGGCGGCGGCCAGAGCGGGGATCAGGGCGGCGAAGTCGGGGCGGCCCATGCGGGCGTGGGTCAGACCGGCGCCGAGCAGGGCGTGGCCGTCCTGGTACTGCCAGCCGCGGATCTCGCTGATGCGGCCGAGGCCCACCAGACCGGCCGGGCGCAGCAGCCCGGAGTTGACGGCGGCCATCAGATCGGTGCCGCCCGCGACGGGCACGGCTGTGGGCATGGCGGCGAGCGCCGCCACTGCCTCGTCGAGCGAGCCCGGCAGCGTCACGGTGTGTGCCGCCTGCGGTGCGTGCGTGGTCAACCCAGCTGCCCCTTCCCCGGTGGTCCCGACTGTTCCGCCAGGTCTCGCCGTACGGTACGTGCTGTCGGCCCGGACGTGGCAACTCTGGCACATCTTCCGGCTCCGCCGTCGCGAGGGTCGGCCAACCACCGGACCGCCCCGGGCCGTCGGCAAGGTCCGGCTTGTGGAGCTCTCTCCACTGTGGGCGTATTGCCATGGTTGGGGGTCCTTGTGCGGCTTGCGGGTCTTAACGGCGGCTTACGGCGGCTTACGGCAGTGTGTGAGGGACACCGTGCCAGGGGCGCGGCACACGGGCCGTCACCTTCCGTGCGGCCTCACACGATCGGGGGCGGGCCCTCGATCGGGCGTCCGAGCACGCCGGGCCGGCGCTGCCAGGGGTGCGGGCCGGCGGGCGGGCGGTAGGCGACGCCGAGGGCGTCGAGCCGGGCGTAGTGGGCGTCCGCCATTCGGCGCTCGAAGCCGGCCCAGTCGCGCCCGGCGGGGGCGGGCAGGGCGGACCACACGGTCTCGGCGAAGGCGGCGAGGCGGGGGAACGCCTGGTAGTCGACCCGCTGCTGGTCCTCCGTCACCTCGGTCCAGAGGTTGGCCTGCGCGCCGAGGACGTGCGCGGCCTCCTCCCCGGTGAGCTCCGGGGGCACGGGCTCGAAGCGGTAGACGTCCTCCAGGGTGCGGACATAGCCGATGGGGACGGGCTCGTCGGGGCCCGGGGCCTGCCGGTGGTCCAGATAGACCTGCTGCTCGGGGCACATGACGACGTCGTGGCCGACGCGGGCGGCGGCGACGCCGCCCCGGTGGCCGCGCCAGGAGGAGACGACGGTGCCGGGCGGCAGGGGGCCGCCGCCCTCCAGGATCTCGTCCCAGCCGACGAGGCGCCGGCCGCGTTCGGCGAGCCGGCGGGCGAAGTGGGCCGTGAACCAGCCCTGGAGCGCGTCCTCGTCGGCCAGCCCCTCCGCCGCCCGGCGCGCCCGCGCGGTGGGGGACGCCCGCCACTGGTCCTTGGGGCACTCGTCACCGCCGAGGTGGACGAAGGGCGAGGGGAAGACGTCGAGGAGCTCGGTGAGGACGTTCTCGTAGAAGGCGAGGACGGTGTCGGTGGGAGCGAGGACGTTCGGGCTGACGCCCCAGGTGTCCCACACGGCGAGCGAGGCGGTGTCGACGACGTCGGTGTTGCCGAGTCCGGGGTACGCGGCGATGGCCGCCTGCGAGTGGCCGGGAATGTCGATCTCGGGGACGACCGTGATGTGCCGCTCTGCGGCGTACGCCACGATTTCGCGTAGGTCGTCCTGGGTGTAGAAGCCGCCGTGCGGGCGTTCGTCCCACAGCGGGGACGCCCGGTGCCCGTACTTGGTGCGGGCACGCCAGGCCCCGGTCCCGGTGAGGCGGGGGTAGCGCTCGATCTGCGGGCGCCAGCCCTGGTCGTCCGTCAGGTGGAGGTGGAGGACGTTCAGTTTGTGCGCGGCCAGCAGGTCGACGTACCGGAGGACGCCGTCCTTCGGCATGAAGTGCCGGGCGACGTCGAGCAGGAAGCCGCGCCAGGGGAAGCGGGGCGCGTCCTCGATGTGGACGTGGGGCACGCTCCAGCCGCCGCCGGGCCGCACCGGCGCGCGGCGGAAGGCCTCGGGGCCGAGCAGCTGGCGCAGCGTCTGGGCGGCCCAGAAGACGCCGGCGGGGGTGCCGCCGGTGATCCGGATCCCCTCCGGGGAGGCGGTGAGGCGGTAGGCCTCGGCGGGGAGGGTGCCGTCGACGCGGAGTGCGATGCCGGGGCTGCCCGGCGGTAGCGGTAAGCGGAGGACTGTGCGCAGCCAGTGGGCGATGTGCTCGGTGCCGGGGGCTGCGGCGAGGTGGGTCGTCCCGTCGAGGACGCAGGCGCCGGGCCCGGTCGTGTCGGCCCGGCAGGGGGCGGGGATCAGGTCCATGCGGGGAGCCTTCCCCGGACCCGCCCCCGTTTCCTTCGGGGCTCCGCCCCGAACCCCCGGTCCTCGGCGGTGCGGCTACTTCTTGTCGCCGCCCTTGTCGCCGCCCTTGTCGTCGCCTCCGGCGCCCATGCCTTCGAAGATTTCCTTGCACATGGGGCATACGGGGTACTTCTTGGGGTCGCGCCCGGGCACCCAGACCTTGCCGCAGAGGGCCACGACCGGGGAGCCGGAGAGCGCGCTCTCCATGATCTTGTCCTTCTGGACGTAGTGGGCGAAGCGCTCGTGGTCGCCGTCGCCGTGCGACACCTGCGGCGTCGGCTCTACGAGGGTGCCGGTACCTGCTCCGCGCTCGGGCTCGAGAGTGCTCATGGGACCCAAGGGTACTGGGGCCGGGCGGTCTCAGTTGAGGCTCGGGTCGTCCGGATAGGTGGCGACCATCGCCAGTTCGTTCCGCTGGCGGCGCAGCACGGCCCGCCACAGCCGGCGCGGGTCGGGCGAGGAGACGTCGCCGGGCTCGGACTCCACCACGTACCAGGCACCCTCGACCAGCTCGTCCTCCAGCTGGCCGGGGCCCCAGCCCGCGTATCCGGCGAAGATCCGCAGCGAGCCGAGCTCGGTGGCCAGCAGCTCCGGCGGGGCTTCCAGATCGACCAGGCCGATCGCACCGTGCACCCGGCGCCAGCCCAGCGGGCCCTGGCGGCCCTCGGCGGCGCCGTGGTCGTGGTTCTCCCCCGGCACCACGCCCACCCCGAGGGCCGAGTCGAGGGAGACCGGGCCGCCCTGGAAGACCACCCCGGGCTCGCCGGTCAGCGCGGCCCAGGACTCCAGGATGTCCGCGACGCCGACGGGGGTCGGGCGGTTGAGGACCACGCCGAGGGAACCCTCCTCGTCATGGTCGAGCAGCAGCACCACCGCGCGGTCGAAGTTCGGGTCCGTGAGCGCCGGTGTCGCGACGAGCAGTCGCCCTGTGAGCGAGGACACCTCGGTCATGGCGACATGATCCCGCATTTCGGGCCGCCGCGGGGAGTGGATGCGCCGGAGGGGCCGGAGCGGCCGGGGGGCGTACGAGAGCAGCGACCGGGCGCGGCCCGGAACCGCCCCGGCGATAACCGGTAGCGACCGTTCCATATACAGCGCGTGTTGTGACAAACCCATGACACGGAAGGAAGGCCCTTGGGCCCGCCTGGCCGGTCCGCGATCGCATTACCCTTTCTTCCTGTCCCCTGACCGACTCCAGGAACGCGGAGATCCATGACCGGCCCTGACGATGTCCTGCTTGTCCACGGCGGTACCCCGCTCGAGGGCGAGATCCGTGTCCGCGGCGCGAAGAACCTCGTGCCCAAGGCCATGGTCGCCGCGCTGCTCGGCAGCGAGCCCAGCCGGCTGCGGAACGTCCCCGACATCCGCGACGTCCGGGTGGTGCGCGGACTGCTGCAGCTGCACGGCGTAGCCGTGCGCCCCGGGGACGAGGAGGGCGAGCTGGTCCTCGACCCGTCCAAGGTGGAGAGCGCCAACGTCGCCGACATCGACGCCCACGCCGGCTCCTCGCGCATCCCGATCCTCTTCTGCGGCCCGCTGCTGCACCGGCTCGGCCACGCCTTCATCCCGGGCCTGGGCGGCTGTGACATCGGCGGCCGGCCGATCGACTTCCACTTCGAGGTGCTGCGCCAGTTCGGCGCGACGATCGAGAAGCGCGAGGGCGGCCAGTACCTGGAGGCCCCGCAGCGGCTGCGCGGTACGAAGATCGCCCTGCCGTACCCGTCGGTCGGCGCGACCGAGCAGGTGCTGCTGACGGCCGTGCTGGCCGAGGGCGTCACCGAGCTGTCGAACGCGGCCGTGGAGCCGGAGATCGAGGACCTCATCTGCGTGCTGCAGAAGATGGGCGCGATCATCGCCATGGACACCGACCGGACCATCCGGATCACCGGTGTGGACAAGCTCGGCGGCTACAACCACCGCGCCCTCCCGGACCGCCTGGAGGCGGCCTCCTGGGCGTCCGCGGCGCTGGCCACCAAGGGCAACATCTACGTCCGCGGCGCCCAGCAGCGGTCGATGATGACCTTCCTCAACACCTACCGCAAGGTCGGCGGCGCCTTCGAGATCGACGACGAGGGCATCCGCTTCTGGCACCCGGGCGGCTCGCTCAACGCCATAGCGCTGGAGACGGACGTCCACCCCGGCTTCCAGACCGACTGGCAGCAGCCGCTGGTCGTGGCCCTGACGCAGGCCTCGGGCCTGTCGATCGTCCACGAGACGGTCTACGAGTCCCGCCTGGGCTTCACCTCCGCGCTCAACCAGATGGGCGCCCACATCCAGCTCTACCGCGAGTGCCTGGGCGGCTCCGCCTGCCGCTTCGGCCAGCGCAACTTCCTGCACTCCGCGGTCGTCTCCGGCCCGACGAAGCTGCAGGGCGCCGACATGGTCGTGCCCGACCTGCGCGGCGGCTTCTCGTACCTGATCGCCGCGCTGGCGGCGGAGGGCACCTCCCGGGTGCACGGCATCGACCTGATCAACCGCGGGTACGAGAACTTCATGGAGAAGCTCAAGAGCCTGGGTGCGCAGGTGGAACTCCCGAACGGCTCCTGAGCCGGGCCGTCCGGGGCCCCGCAAGGGGCCTGACGGGCCGTTGGAACGCCGAAGCCCGTGTGGACCTGTCCAAGGTCCACACGGGCTTTTTCGTGCGCCGACGCGGCGCTCACGGCCTGACAGGGCCTCACCAGTGGCAAAAGGGCGGCCACCCCGTACGGGGTGGCCGCCCTTCGTCCGGCGCCGCGCGCAGCGCCCGGGGCTTACTTGCCCTTCGCGGCTTCCTTGAGCTTCGAGCCCGCGGAGACCTTCACGCTGTAACCGGCAGCGATCTGGATCGGCTCGCCCGTCTGCGGGTTGCGCGCGGTCCGAGCGGCACGGTGGGTGCGCTCGAAGGTCAGGAAGCCGGGGATGGTGACCTTCTCGTCGCCCTTGGCGACGACCTCGCCGACGGTCTCGGCGAGCGCGGCCAGAACGGCGTCGGCGTCCTTGCGGGTCACCTCGGCGCGGTCGGCCAGAGCGGCCACCAGCTCACTGCGGTTCATGTTGTACTCCCGTGTTCTTCTTGCCAATGAGGCGTGAGATCGAAGCCGATGCTGCCAGGGCCCTCGGACAGTCCCCGGACCCGGGTCCGTTGCCGGACCCTCGCGCCCGGTTACGCATCCTGCCCCCACCAGTGGCGGGAAAGCCAATCCGGCACCCTGGAGAGTCACACGGAAAGCGCCACGGCCGGCGCCACAGCCTCGGATGCGGCCGCATTTCTGCGGCCGGATGTCTGCCCGACACCTTATGGGGGCTCAAGAGGCCCCGCGCCACTCGACGCGCCGTGGTCAGGCGGTCGTGGTGGCCGTCACAGCCGCTCCGGCGGCCTTGGCGGCCTCGCGGACGGCCCCGGCGACCGCCCCCGCGACCTTGTCGTTGAAGACGCTGGGGATGATGTAGTTGGCGTTGAGTTCGTCCTGGGCGACGACGTCGGCCAGGGCGCCGGCGGCGGCGAGCATCATCTCGGTGT
>NZ_JBFAPH010000021.1:0-37466 GCF_040675635.1 Streptomyces sp. NPDC049577 | reverse complement strand
GCCAGCAGCCACCCACCGGGGCGGCCCGGGGGGCGTTCGTCGATGCGGCGGTCGCCGTCCTCCAGCAGCTGCCGGGCGGCCTCCGACAGGCCGTAGCCCGCCGCGCCGTGCGCCGTGCGGCCCGGCACGAGCAGTCCGCGCCGCTTGAGCCGGGAGACGGCGGAACGGACCGACGGCGCGTCCACGCCCACCGCGCCCAGCAGCCGGATCAGGGCCGCGATCGGCACCGGCCCGTCCGGCACCGGGCCGTGCGGGGTGCCGGCGCCGCCGCGTCCGTACGCGCCGTAGAAGGTGACGATGAGGGACCGTGGTGTGTGTGGCGGTTGCTGGTCAGTCACGGGGAAACTGTAAAGCCGTCAAGCGGAGGCGGAATCGCTGCAGTTTGCCCGTCGGGGTGCGGGGAAGGGCGTCGAGAAACACGATTTCGCGAGGGCACTTGTACGGAACGATCTCCTTTTTGGTGAACTCCCGCAATTCCGCGACCGTTTCGTCGGTGCGCGGCACGCCGGCGCGCAGCACGACGTGGGCGACGACGACCTCGCCGCGCCGCTCGTCCGGGCGACCGACGACCGCGGCCTCCAGCACGTCGGGGTGACGCAGCAGGGCCTCCTCGACCTCGGGCCCGGCGATGTTGTGCCCCGCGGAGACGATCATGTCGTCGGCGCGGGCGACATAGCGGAAGTAGCCGTCGGGCTCGCGGACGTAGGTGTCGCCGGTGACGTTCCAGCCGTCGCGCACGTACGCGCGCTGCCGGTCGTCGGCCAGGTAGCGGCAGCCTGTGGGGCCGCGTACGGCCAGCAGGCCGGGTTCGCCGTCGGGGACCGGCCGGCCGTCCGGGCCGACGACCCGGGCCTCGAAGCCGGGCACCGGAAGCCCCGTGGTGCCGGGGCGGACGGCCTCGTCGGCGGCGGAGATGAAGATGTGCAGCATCTCGGTGGCGCCGATGCCGTTGATGAGCCCCAGCCCGGTGGCGCGCCGCCAGTCGTGCCAGAGCGCGGCGGGCAGGTTCTCGCCCGCCGAGACGCATCTGCGCAGGGACGAGAGGTCGTGCTCGCCGAGCCGGTCGAGCATCGCGCGGTAGGCCGTCGGCGCGGTGAACAGCACGCTCACGTGGTGGCGTTCGACGTCGGCCAGCAGCCGCTCGGGCCCCTTCCAGTCGGTGAGCAGGGTGCGGGCCCCGGCGCGCAGCGGGAAGACGAGCAGTCCGCCGAGGCCGAAGGTGAAGCCGAGCGGCGGGCTGCCGGCGAACACGTCGTCGGGGCGCGGGCGCAGCACCCGGGCCGAGAACGTGTCGGCGATGGCGAGCACGTCACGGTGGAAATGGATGCAGCCCTTGGGCCGTCCGGTGGTTCCCGAGGTGAAGGCGATCAGTGCGACGTCGTCGGCCGAGGTGTCCACCGGCACGTACGATGTGGGTTTTTTCGCCGCGCGCCGCAGCAGGTCCCCGGCCGTCGTGCCGCCGTACGGCGTGATCCGAAGGTGTGGCACCCCCGCCTTGACGAGGCCGTCGACCGATCGGGTGTCGCACAGCGCGTGCCGCACGCGGGCGATCCGGCAGATCGTGCTCAGTTCGCCCGGCCGCTGGGCGGCCAGCACGGTCACGGCGACCGCCCCCGCCTTCATCACCGCCAGCCAGCAGGCGGCCAGCCACGGCGTGGTGGGGCCGCGCAGCAGCACCCGGTTGCCGGGCACCACGCCGAGGTCGGAGGTGAGGACGTGGGCGATCCGGTCGACGGTGCGCCGTAGTTCGCCGTACGACCAGACGCCGCCCTCGCCGTCGAGCACGGCCGGCCGCTCGGGGCCGAGCCGGTCGACGGTCGCGTCGAGCAGCTCCGCACCGCAGTTGAGCCGGTCGGGGTAGCGCGGCCCCGGCGGGTCGCCGAGGCCGAAGCGGAGGTCGGGCCACTGCGCGGCGGGCGGGAGATGGTCGCGCGCAAAGGTGTCGGCGTGGGCCGACGGCTTGAGCTGCATCGCGGATGCGCCCCCTCGGACCGGGCAGAGCCGGGGACATACGACGTGGGGACAGAACGGGGTCTTGCCAGCCGTGCGGATCCGCTGTCAGCGTAGCGAGTTGGTGACGGCAGTCAACACTTCGCGATAAAGGGGGCGGCGGTGTCCACACCGTCCACACCATCCACACCGTTCATGCTGGACCCGGAGCAGCGCGCGTGGTGCGAGGAACTGCGCGTGCTGGCGGCGGAGCGGCTGCGCCCCCTGGCGGACAAGGGCGAACCCGGCCGCGTCAACCGCCCGCTCGTCGCCGCCCTGGGCGAGCTCGGCCTGCTGGCCCGCGTGCTGCCCCCCGGCGGCCCGCCGCGCGCGACGGAGCTGTGCCTGCTGCGCGAGTCGCTCGCCCAGGAGTGCACGGAGGCGGAGACGGCCCTGGCCCTGCAGGGACTCGGAGCCTGCCCCGTCGCCACCGACGGCACCGACGCGCAGCGCGCGCGCTGGCTGCCCGAGGTCGTGGCCGGGCGGGCGGTCGCCGCCTTCGCCCTCAGCGAGCCGGACGCCGGCTCCGACGCGGCGGCGCTCGCCCTGCGCGCCGAGCCGGACGGGCCGGGGTGGCGGCTGACCGGCGAGAAGTGCTGGATCTCCAACGCGCCGGAGGCCGACTTCGCCACCGTCTTCGCCCGCACGGGGCCGGACGGCACCGGCTCGCGGGGCATCACCGCCTTCCTCGTGCCCGCCGACCGGCCCGGCCTCGGGGGGCGGCGTCTGGAGATGCTCTCCCCACACCCCGTCGGCACGCTGACCTTCGACGCCGTGCCCGTCTGCCCCGAGGACGTCGTCGGCGAGGTCGGCCGCGGCTTCCGCACCGCCATGCGCACCCTCGACCTCTTCCGGCCGAGCGTCGGCGCCTGCGCCGTCGGCATGGCGCGCGCCGCCCTCCGCGCGGCCCTGGCCCACGCGGAACGACGGCACGCCTTCGGCGGGCCGCTGAAGGACCTCCAGTGCGTCTCCCACCGGCTCGCCGACATGGCCACCCGCACCGAGGCGGCCGCCCTCCTGGTCCACGCCGCGGCCGCCGCCTGGGACGCGCGCGAGCCCGGCACCGCACGCCGCTCGGCGATGGCCAAGCTGTTCGCCACGGAGACCGCGCAGTACGTCGTCGACGCCGCCGTCCAGATCCACGGCGCCGCCGCCCTGCGGCGCGGGCACCTCCTCGAACACCTCTACCGCGAGGTGCGGGCGCCACGCATCTACGAGGGCGCGAGCGAGGTTCAGCGCACGATCATCGCGCGGGAGCTCTACCGGTGACCCTGCGCCGCACCAACCCGGCCGGCCTCTCTCCCGCGTCGGGGTTCAGCCACGCCGTCGTCGCGACCGGCCGTCGCGTGGTCTTCCTGGCCGGCCAGACCGCCCTGGACGCGGACGGGCGGATCGTGCCGGGCGGGCTTCCGGAGCAGTTCGAGCGGGCGCTCGGCAATTTGCTCACCGCACTGCGCGCGGCGGGAGGTGAACCGGGGGATCTCGCGCGGGTCACGGTGTACGCGACGTACGTCGCGGACTACCGGGCGTGCGCCCGTGAACTCGGCGAAGTGTGGCGGCGGTTGGCCGGACGGGACTACCCGGCCATGGCCGTGATCGGGGTGACGCGGTTGTGGGACGAAGCCGCGCTGGTCGAGCTGGACGGCTTCGCCGTGCTGCCGTGAGCGGGCGGGCGGGTGCGGCGCCGTTGGGGCCGATGCATTCGCCCACCCGCCCGCCGGTTGCCCTCAGATGTCCCGGAAGATCTCGATCTGCGCGCCGATCGAGTTCAGGCGCTCCGCCAGGTCCTCGTAACCCCGGTTGATGACGTACACGTTGCGCAGCACCGACGTGCCCTCCGCCGCCATCATCGCCAGCAGCACGACCACGGCCGGCCGCAGGGCCGGCGGGCACATCATCTCGGCCGAGCGCCAGCGCGTCGGGCCCTCGACCAGGACGCGGTGCGGGTCGAGCAGCTTGACGTCCGCGCCGAGGCGGTTGAGGTCGGTGAGGTAGATCGCGCGGTTGTCGTAGACCCAGTCGTGGATGAGGGTCTGGCCCTGCGCGGAGGCGGCGATCGCCGCGAAGAACGGCACGTTGTCGATGTTGAGGCCGGGGAACGGCATCGGGTGGATCTTGTCGATCGGCGCGCACAGCTTGGAGGGGCGCACCGTCAGGTCCAGCAGCCGGGTGCGGCCGTTGTCCGCGCGGTACTCGGGGCTGCGCTCGTGGTCGAGGCCCATCTCCTCCAGGACGGCGAGCTCGATCTCCATGAACTCCACCGGCACCCGGCGGATGGTCAGCTCCGACTCGGTGACCACGGCGGCGGCCAGCAGGCTCATCGCCTCGACCGGGTCCTCGGAGGGTGCGTAGTCGACGTCGCGGTCGATGGTGGCCACGCCGTGCACGGTGAGCGTCGTCGTGCCGACGCCCTCGACGCGGACGCCCAGCTCCTCCAGGAAGAAGCACAGGTCCTGGACCATGTAGTTCGAGCTGGCGTTGCGGATGACGGTCACGCCGTCGTGCCGGGCGGCGGCCAGCAGGGCGTTCTCGGTGACCGTGTCGCCCCGCTCGGTCAGCACGATCGCCCGGGTGGGTGCGACCGAACGGTTGACCTGCGCGTGGTACGTGCCGTCGGTGGCGGTGATCTCCAGGCCGAAGTGGCGCAGGGCCGCCATGTGCGGCTGCACTGTACGGGTGCCGAGGTCGCAGCCGCCGGCGTACGGGATCTTGAAGTGGTCCATGCGGTGCAGCAGCGGACCGAGGAACATGATGACGCTGCGGGTTCGGCGGGCGGCCTCGGTGTCCATCGCGGCGAGGTCCAGCTCGGCCGGCGGCACGATCTCCAGGTCGTTGCCGTCGTTGATCCAGCGGTGCCGGACGCCGATGCTGCTGAGCACCTCGAGGATCCGGTAGACCTCCTCGATCCGCGCCACCCGGCGCAGGGTCGTGCGGCCGGCGTTGAGCAGCGTCGCGCACAGCAGCGCGACACACGCGTTCTTGCTGGTCTTGACGTCGATGGCGCCGGACAGACGGCGACCGCCGACGACGCGCAGATGCATCGGCCCGGCGTAGCCCAGGGAGACGATCTCGCTGTCGAGTGCCTCACCGATGCGGGCGATCATATCAAGGCTGATGTTCTGATTTCCCCGCTCGATGCGGTTGACCGCGCTCTGGCTGGTTCCGAGTGCGTCGGCGAGCTGCGTCTGCGTCCAACCACGGTGCTGCCGGGCGTCGCGGATGAGCTTGCCGATGCGGGCGAGGTAGGCGTCTGTCATGCGGCACACGCTATCTCACATATGAGATTTCCTCGCCCCGACGCCATGGCCAGAGGTTGTTCTATTACTATGCGAACAATGATGGAGGTGTCATGAACGCATCCTCGCGGCCGCCGGTGTCCCGCCGTGGGCCGCTCGTCGTCGCCGCGGCGTACGCCCTCGCGGGCGCCGCATTCCTCACGGTCTTCATCGCCCGCCGCGACCGGCTGCCCGACCCCGTGGCCACGCACTTCTCCGGTTCCGGCGGCGCCGACGGCTTCACCTCGCTGGGCTCCTTCCCCTACGAGTCGCTGGGGCTGCTGCTGATACCGGCGGCCCTGTTCGCCTGGCTGGCCCGCCTGCTGCCCGGGGCCAGACCCCTGATCGCGCTCGGGTGGGGCGTCGCCGGACTGCTGGGCGCGGCCCTCGTCGCCGTCGTCCTGGGCAACGCACGGGCCGCCTCCGCCGACGGCGCCCGGCTCGGCCTCGGCGAACTGGCCGCCGCGCTCGCCGTGGCCGCCGCGCTCGGCGGCCTCGGCTTCCTCCTCGCCGGCCGCCCGCCGGCCCACCCCGCCGGGAACCCCGAGCCCGCCCCCGTGCCCCGGCTGGAACTGCGCCCGGGCGAGAGCGCGGCCTGGACCCGGACCCTCGGCTCGCGCCCGCTCCTCGTCACCGGCGCGGCACATCTCGTTCTCGGCGTGGTCCTCGCCCCGCTCGTCGACTGGGGCCTCGGCGTCGGCCTGACCGTCGTAGCGCTGCTGACCTGCGCGTTCTCCGGTACGCGCGTCATGGTGGACCAGCACGGGCTGACCGTCGGCCTGCTCGGCCTGCCCCGTCCCCGGCTGCGGATCCCCCTCGCCCGGATCACCTCGGCCACCAGCCGGCACATCGACCCCCTGCGGGACCTCGGGGGCTGGGGCTACCGGGTCGTCCCGGGCCGCAGCGGCCTCGCCCTGCGCTCGGGAGAGGCGCTGATCGCCCGCCTCGCCAACGGCAGCGAATTCGTGGTCACCGTCGACGACGCCACCACGGCGGCCGCCCTGCTCAACGCCCTGATCGAACGCGCCCGCCCGGACGACGGGGGCTGACGTGCTGATCCGCCTCGACCACTCCTCCCCGGCCCCGCTCGGCGACCAGATCGCCGCCGCCGTCCGCGGCGCCATCGGTGACGGCACCGTCCGCCCGGGCGACCGCCTCCCCGCGGCCCGCGCCCTGGCCGACTCCCTCGGCGTCAACGTCCACACGGTCCTGCGCGGCTACCAGCGCCTGCGCGAGGAGGGCCTGATCGAACTCCGCCGCGGCCGCGGCGCGGTGGTGGCACCCGGGGCGATGTCCCCGGGCCGCGCCCGCCTGGTCGGCGGCGTCCGCGACCTCATCACGGAGGCGCGCTCACTGGGACTGTCGGACGAGGAAGTCCTGAACCTGGTGCGGACGGGGCTGGCGGGGGCCTAGTCGGTCAGAACTCCGAGGTGTCGAGATCGAGGTTGAAAGGTTCCGGGAGGCGCAGAGGCGATCCGAAGGGATGCGGCCCGTCCGTCTTGGTGTAACCAAGCTCCCCGGGATCGCTGAAGAGCGTGCAGGAACGCTGCTGACGGTCGACCAGGAGGTAGAGCGGAGCGCCGAACTCGGCGTAGCGGCGACGCTTCACGACGCGGTCGGTGTCGCCGTTGGAATCCGACGTCACCTCTACGACGAGGAGCGTCTGGTCGGGCAGGAGGGCGCCGGCATTCTTCGCCAGCTCCTCGGGTACGACAGCCACGTCCGGGACATACCAATTGGGCGTGCCGGGAAGGTCAAGGTCTCCGGAGCCCGTGATGCAGCCCAGTTTGATCACAATGGGCTCGATCTGCCTGCGGATCGAGTTGGCCGCGGATTCGCGCCCCCAGCCTGGTGACACCGGTTCGATGACCCCCTCCACGATCTGCACCCGTTCTCCCCTGATGTGCTGGATCGCGTACTTCAGCGCCTTTTCGGGATCGTCGGCTGCGTAGGTATGGGGTTGCGCGCTCATCGGTCCTCCCGCGGACATCGTGACTGCAGCATGACGACTGTCCTTTGTTTAGGGCAATCGGCACGGCTGACCCGCCCGTTCGGCCCACCCATCACTCGTACTGGTGAACCAACCCCGCCCGCGACCCCCGATCAACTCCCTGCGAAGATCGGCCCAGTGGCGGCCCGTCGGGCCGCATGCGCAGGGGGAGGTCCGTCATGGGTTCACGACTCGGCTCGTTCACCGGCGAGGCCGCGCGGGCGCGGGTGCTCGCCGCGTACGACCGGGCCATGGCCCGGTGGCCGCAGCCGTACGAGGAGAGCGAGGTCGTCACCCGCTTCGGTACCTCGCGGGTCTACGGCTACGGGCCCGACACCGGCGGCATCCCCGTCGTGCTGCTCGCCGGGCAGAACGCGACGCCCGCCGAATGGGCTCCGCACGTGGTCGCCCTGGCGGAGGGCGGGCGACGGGTGATCGCCCTCGACCGGGTCGGCGAGCCCGGGTACAGCACCCAGACCGCGCCGATCACCACGGCCGACGACACGGCGGCCTGGCTGGAGGAGGCCCTCGCCGGGCTCGGCGTGGAGCGGGCGCACCTGGTCGGGCACTCCTACGGTGGCTGGGTCGCGCTCAACCACGCCGTACGGGCCCCCGGGCGGGTCGCCTCCGTGGCCGTCTGCGACCCGCCGCGGGTGCTGGCGCCGATCCGGCCGGGCTTCGTCCTGGCCACCGTCGCCGCGCTCCTCAGCGGTTCCGAGAGCTACCAGCTCCGCTGGTTCCGGGGGCTCATCGGCGAGACCGGCGACTCCCCCGAGTCCGCCGACGTGCAGACGCGGCTGGGGGTGGCGTCGATCCGCGGCTTCCGGGTCCGCCTGCTGCCGCCGCAGCGGCTGAGCGACGACGAACTGCGCTCCATCGCCGTGCCGACCCTGGTCATGCTGGGCGGGGACAGCCCCGTCGTCGACGCCCGCCGCGCCGCCGAGCGGGCGAATCGCCTCATACCCGGCGTGCGGACCGAGATCGTGCCGGGGGTGCGGCACGGGATCCCGGTCGAGCAGTGGAACAGCCGGGTGCCGGAGTTCATCCGTGAGAGCGAGACGGCTCTGGACGCGCGGAGCTGACCGCCGCCCGCCCCCGGGCGGCCGGCCGGAGCGCGGCCGCCGCCACGACGAGGGCGGCCACGACCAGGCCGGCGCCCACGCGGAACGCGAGCCGGTAGCCCCCGGTGAGGGCGGCGGCCGGGTCCGCCACGTGGCCGAGCAGACCGTCCGTGCGCGAGGCCGCCAGCGTGCTCAGGACGGCGAGGCCGAGGGCCGCGCCGACCTGCTGCACGGTGTTGAACAGGCCCGACGCCGTCCCCGCGTCCTCCGGCGCCGCACCCGACATCGCGAGACCGGCCAGCGCCGGCATGGCCAGGCCGAACCCGGCGCCGAGCGGCAGCAGCGCGGGCAGGACGTCCGTGACGTAGCCGCCGTCCGGCGCGACCAGGCCCAGCAACGCCAGGCCCGAGGCGATGAGCGCCAGCGCCGGCAGCAGGACGTTCCGGGGACCGTAACGGCCCATCAGGCGGGGGGCCAGGGTCAGCGACGTCAGACCGATGAGCAGGGAGACCGGGACGACGCCCAGACCGGTCTGCGTCTCGTCGAAGCCGAGCACCTTCTGCAGGTACAGAACCACCAGGAACTGGAAGCCGAACATGCCGGCGATCATCAGGGCGTGGGCGCCCAGCGCCCCGCGAACCCGGTGCGGGCGGAGCATCCGGGGCGGCAGGAGCGGATCGGCCGCCGACCGCTGGCGGACGGCGAACGCGACGAGCAGCAGGACGGCCCCGCCGCCGAGTCCTCCCGTGTGCGCCGAGCCCCAGCCGTACTCGGGGATCTCGACGATCGTGCAGACGGCGAGGGTGAGGGCCGCGGTGACGAGGACCGCGCCGAGGGCGTCGGTGGTCCTGCTCAGGCCCGCGCCGCGCGCGCCGTCGAGCAGCCGGACGGCCGCGGTCACGGTCGCCGCACCGATCGGCACGTTGACGAAGAAGATCCAGTGCCAGCCGGCGGCCTGCGTCAGCACACCGCCCGCCAGCAGGCCGATCGTGCCGCCCGCGGACTGGACGAAGCTGTAGACGCCGATGGCCCTGGCCCGCTGACCCGGCTCGGTGAACAGCGTCACGACCATGGCGAGGGTCACCGAGGACGCCACCGCGCCGCCGGCCCCCTGGAGGAAGCGCGCGGCCAGCAGCGTCCCCGGCCCGTCGGCCAGGCCGCACAGCAGCGATGCCGCCGTGAAGACGGCCAGGCCGGTGACGAAGACGTGCTTGCGGCCGAGCAGATCGCCCAGCCGGCCGGACAGCAGCAGCAGACCGCCGAACGGGATCAGATAGGCGTTGACCACCCAGGCGAGGGAGGACGGTGTGAAGGCCAGGCTCTCCTGGATGGCCGGCAGGGCCACGTTCACGATCGTCCCGTCCAGGATGATCATCAGTTGCCCGGCGCAGAGGACGGCGAGTGCCGTCCAGGCGGACCGCGGCGCCGCCGCGACGGTACGAGACACGGGAGGTCCCCCCTGTGGGATATGAATTGTTACTGAGGCGATGATCAGTAACTATGCGGCCCGAGGGAAGAAGGAAGTTTCGTGTCACAGAGTCACACCGATGTACCTCACCAGGTCAGCGGCCCGTCGGGAACGCACGACGGCAGTGAGGCGTGCCCCATCACCGAGGTCCTCGACCATGTCGCGGGGAAGTGGAGCATCGGGATCCTGGTCGCCGCGGCGCACGGTCCGGTGCGCTTCACCGAGCTGGAGCGCATCGTCAAGGGCATCAGCCGGCGCATGCTCACCCTGAACCTGCGCAAGCTGGAGCGCGACGGTCTGCTCGTCCGGACGGTCCATCCCACCGTTCCGCCCAAGGTCGAGTACTCCCTCACCCCGATGGCGCAGGAGCTGCACGCGACGCTGACCGGGCTCGTGGGATGGGCGGAGCGCCACCGGGGCGCCATCGCCCAGGCGCGTCGCGACTACGACGCGGCCGTGGTGCGCCCGACGTGACATGCCCTGACAGTGGATCTGGGCATGACCGCGCGGCGGCGATGTACTAGAGTTATCTCGACATCGAGATATCTGCCGAGAGGCGTAGCGCTGTCGTTGCTGGTGAGGCATACCTAAGTTAGGTGCACCTTAGCGTATCGGCGCGGCCATGGGGCGGCAGGATTGCCGCCAGTACGCGAATTCATGCATGAAGGAGACTGTCGTGTCGGCGAACAGCTTCGACGCCCGCAGCACGCTGCAGGTGGGCGACGAGTCGTACGAGATCTTCCGGCTGGACAAGGTCGAGGGCTCCGCTCGTCTTCCCTACAGCCTGAAGGTCCTGCTGGAGAACCTGCTCCGCACGGAGGACGGCGCCAACATCACCGCCGACCACATCCGCGCGCTGGGCAGCTGGGACTCCCAGGCCCAGCCCAGCCAGGAGATCCAGTTCACGCCGGCCCGCGTGATCATGCAGGACTTCACCGGTGTGCCCTGTGTCGTGGACCTCGCCACCATGCGTGAGGCCGTGAAGGAGCTCGGCGGCGACCCGGCGAAGATCAACCCGCTGGCCCCGGCCGAGCTGGTCATCGACCACTCCGTCATCGCGGACAAGTTCGGCACGAAGGAGGCCTTCGGCCAGAACGTCGAGCTCGAGTACGGCCGCAACAAGGAGCGCTACCAGTTCCTGCGCTGGGGCCAGACCGCCTTCGACGAGTTCAAGGTCGTCCCGCCGGGCACCGGCATCGTCCACCAGGTGAACATCGAGCACCTGGCCCGCACGGTCATGGTCCGGAACGGTCAGGCCTACCCGGACACCCTGGTCGGCACCGACTCGCACACCACCATGGTCAACGGCCTCGGCGTCCTCGGCTGGGGCGTCGGCGGCATCGAGGCCGAGGCCGCGATGCTCGGCCAGCCGGTCTCCATGCTCATCCCGCGCGTCGTCGGCTTCAAGCTGACCGGCGAGCTGCCCACCGGCACCACCGCCACCGACCTGGTGCTCACGATCACCGAGATGCTGCGCAAGCACGGCGTCGTCGGCAAGTTCGTCGAGTTCTACGGTGAGGGCGTCGCCGCCACCTCGCTCGCGAACCGCGCCACCATCGGCAACATGTCGCCGGAGTTCGGCTCCACCGCCGCGATCTTCCCGATCGACGGCGAGACCCTGAACTACCTCAAGCTCACCGGCCGCTCCGAGCAGCAGGTCGCGCTCGTCGAGGCGTACGCCAAGGAGCAGGGCCTGTGGCTGGACCCGGCCGCCGAGCCGGACTTCTCCGAGAAGCTGGAGCTCGACCTCTCCACGGTCGTCCCCTCCATCGCCGGCCCCAAGCGCCCGCAGGACCGCATCATCCTGGCCCAGGCCGCCACGCAGTTCGAGCGTGACGTCCTCAACTACGTCTCCACCGCCGACGAGGCGGGCGAGGAGTCCTTCCCGGCCTCCGACTCGCCGGCCGCCGCCAACGGCGTCCCGAGCAACCCGGTCACCGTCACCGCCCCCGACGGCTCGACCTACGAGATCGACCACGGCGCCGTCACCGTCGCCGCGATCACCTCCTGCACCAACACCTCGAACCCCTACGTCATGGTCGCCGCGGCGCTCGTGGCCAAGAAGGCGGTCGAGAAGGGCCTGACCCGCAAGCCGTGGGTCAAGACCACTCTCGCCCCGGGCTCCAAGGTCGTCACCGACTACTTCGACAAGGCGGGCCTGACCCCGTACCTCGACAAGGTCGGCTTCAACCTCGTCGGCTACGGCTGCACCACCTGCATCGGCAACTCCGGCCCGCTGCCGGAGGAGGTCTCCAAGGCCGTCAACGAGCACGACCTGGCCGTCACCTCGGTGCTCTCCGGCAACCGCAACTTCGAGGGCCGGATCAACCCGGACGTCAAGATGAACTACCTGGCGTCCCCGCCGCTGGTCGTGGCGTACGCCCTCGCCGGCTCCATGAAGGTGGACATCACCAAGGACGCCCTGGGCACCGACACCGAGGGCAACCCGGTCTTCCTCAAGGACATCTGGCCGACCGAGGCCGAGGTCAACGACGTCGTGGCCAACGCCATCGGCGAGGACATGTTCAGCAAGTCCTACCAGGACGTCTTCGCGGGCGACGCCCAGTGGCAGGCCCTGCCGATCCCGACCGGCAACACCTTCGAGTGGGACGCCGAGTCCACCTACGTCCGCAAGCCCCCGTACTTCGAGGGCATGACGATGGAGACCACCCCGGTCACCGACATCACCGGCGCCCGCGTGCTGGCGAAGCTCGGCGACTCGGTCACCACCGACCACATCTCCCCGGCCGGTGCGATCAAGGCCGACACCCCGGCCGGCAAGTACCTCACCGAGCACGGCGTCGAGCGCCGCGACTTCAACAGCTACGGCTCCCGCCGCGGCAACCACGAGGTCATGATCCGCGGTACGTTCGCCAACATCCGCCTGCGCAACCAGATCGCGCCGGGTACCGAGGGCGGCTTCACCCGCGACTTCACCCAGCCCGACGCCCCGGTGTCGTTCATCTACGACGCCTCGCAGAACTACCAGGCCGCCGGCATCCCGCTGGTCATCCTGGGCGGCAAGGAGTACGGCTCCGGCTCGTCCCGCGACTGGGCGGCCAAGGGCACGGCCCTCCTCGGCGTCAAGGCCGTCATCACCGAGTCGTACGAGCGCATCCACCGCTCGAACCTCATCGGCATGGGCGTCCTGCCGCTCCAGTTCCCGGCCGGCCAGTCGGCCGACTCGCTCGGCCTGACCGGCGAGGAGACCTTCTCCATCACGGGCATCACGGAGCTGAACGAGGGCACCACCCCGCGCACGGTCAAGGTCACCACCGACACGGGCGTGGAGTTCGACGCGGTCGTCCGCATCGACACCCCCGGTGAGGCCGACTACTACCGCAACGGCGGCATCATGCAGTACGTGCTGCGCAGCCTGATCCGCAAGTAAGCGGTCCCGGCAGCCGAGCGGCGAGGGCCGCACCCCGTCCATCACCGGACGGGGTGCGGCCCTTCCGCGTTCGCTGCCGTCGGAGGATCGGTGTGAACCGGCCGCAGTCCGACGCACCGAGATTCACGCGAGGTGGCTTGAGCAGCGCGGCGGCGTTGCCCGCCCCCTTGTCAACGCGAAGGTCCGCCACCCCTCACCGCTTCGCTACACGTACTGGGCGTCGCCATTGCCCAGCGACCAGTCCGCATGCGAGTTCTCCGTCAGTACGACGAACATGTTGCGTGGTTCGACGCCCGCGTATTCCTCGGCGAGTTCGGATATGCGCTGATACAACGCCTGCTTCTGGGCGTCCGGACGCCCGGCTCGCAAAGTGATGGCCACGTAGACGATGCCGTCATCGCGCGGTACGCCGAGGTAGGTGCCGTGGCGCAGCAGCCCGTGCCGTCCGTCATGGCCGGTCAGGATCTGGAAGCGGTCCTCGTCGGGGAAGCCCATCGTCTCGCCGAGCGCCTCGTGTACGGCCCTCCCCAGGGCCTTCAGCCGCTCTGTGTCGCAGTGCATGGCGTCGATGCGGACGAGTGGCATGGCACGTGCCTCCAAGATCGGTTGCGATGCTGTCCGGCTACTGTACATACCAGTAGGTACAGCGCTCGTGCGGGGGTGAGCCCAACCGCGGTACACGACCGGTGGGTCCGGCCGCGCGTTCCCCTCCGCACCCTTGGGGGTCAACCTCCAACTCGACTGGGTGACCCGAGGATTGAGGAAGTGTCGGGCATTCGGGTGGTGGTTAGGCTCCCCGCCGGAACGACGCGACAGTGCCGTTCCACCAGGGAGGGGTGAGGGATGGGATCCGCCGTGACCTTCGGGGAGCTCGGCCGGCTGGCCGGCGAGGAGCTTCCCGCGCGGATCGCGCTGTCGAGCGTGCTGCTGCCGACGGGCGGCACGGACGCCGGCCAGCCCGTGTATCCGACGCTGGTGCGCACGGAGCACGGGACCACGGTGGCCTACGCCTGCCAGTACCGGCAGAACCCGGCCAGTCCCGGCCTCCTCGTCGCACTGGGCCTGGCGCCCAGCTCTCCCGGCTACAGCACCACCTGTATTCCCGCGGCGATCTCCAGCCGCTGACCGCCGTCTTTCGAGAACTTCGAGAAGGGGAACGGAAAAATGGGAAACACGATCAGCTTCGCAGAGCTCGGCAACGTCACGGGTGAGGTGCTGCCCGAGCGGACCGTCATGGGCGTCGTGGCCACGCCGCTCACGCTCGCCGCGCCCGGCGACGGCGGCGGTTCCGGCGCGGGCGCCGGCGCCGGCAGCGCTGCCACGGCCGGCGGCGGAGGCGTCTTCGCCCCGGCCCCGAGCGACCACGGCACCACGATCCTGTCCAGCTGCCAGTCCGTGGACCGGCCGCAGACCGCGGGTCTGCTGGGCTCGCTCGGCCTGCCCTCCCAGAACTCGACCAACGTCGTGACCTGCACCCCGGCGGCCATCGCCAGCCACTGACCGCACAGCGGCCGTACGTGTCCGGGGAAGGGCCGGGTTTCCTCCGGCCCTTCCCCGCCCCTTCGCAGGGAGCGCCCATGTCACTGCCTTCCGTCGCACGGACGGGGGAGCCCGCGCTCGTGGCCGGCACCGAACTGGTCGGCGAGTTCGAGGACTCCGGCTACCGCGAGCCGCCCCATCTGGTCTGCCGCCCCGACGGCCAGATCGTCCGGCTCCCGCCCCTGCTCTACCAGGTCGTCCGCGTACTGGCCGGGCCCCTGCCGGGCGGCCGGGAGGCCGTTCTCGCGCACGTCGCCGGCGAGCTGACGGGGCAGACGGGACGTCAGTTCGGCGTTGAGCACATCGAGTTCCTCATCGACGAGAAGCTCGCGCCGCTCGGCGTCACCACCCGCAGCGACGGGTCGCCGCCTCCCCCCACGCCCAGGGCCGATCCCTTCCTCGCCTTCCGGTTCCGGCTGGCGGTCCTCCCCGAGCGTGCCACCTGGTTCCTCTCCGGCCTCTTCGCCTGGCTCTTCCGCCCCGCCCTGGTCGTCCTCACGCTCGGCGCGTTCGTCGCGACCGAGGTCTGGCTGGCGCTGACCCAGGACACCGGCGCCGCGCTCCGGGCCGTGCTCTCCTCACCGGCCGACGTCCTGCTGGTCGTCGCCCTCGCCATCGCCTCGTGCGCCTTCCACGAACTGGGCCACGGCGCCGCCTGCCGCTACGGGGGCGTACGGCCCGGCGCCATGGGCTGCGGCATCTACCTGGTGTGGCCCGCCTTCTACACGGACATCACCAACTCCTACCGGCTGGGCCGCGCGGGGCGCATCCGCGCGGACCTCGGGGGCGTCTACTTCAACGCGCTCTTCGTACTGGGCCTGGGCGCGCTGTACGCGGCGACCGGCTCGCCGCTGCTGCTGGTGGCGGTCCTCTCGGTGCACCTGGAGATGATCCAGCAACTGCTGCCCACGCTGCGGTTCGACGGCTACTACATCGTGGCCGACCTCGTCGGCATCCCCGACCTCTTCAAGTACATCGGCCCGATCCTCCGGCGCTTCGTCCTCCGCCGCCCGCAGGACGAGCAGCTGCGAGCGCTCAAGAGGTGGCCGCAGATCGTGGTGACGGTATGGGTACTGCTCCTGATCCCGGTGTTGTGCCTGCAAGTCGGCATGCTGCTGCTGAACCTGCCGGAGGTACTGCGGGCCGACTGGCAGCGGATCGCCATGCTGGCGGCCGACGCGGGGTCCTCCGGCGGAGTGCTCGCCGTGGCAGCGGCCGCGATCCAGATCGTGCTGCTGGTCCTGCCGCTCGCGGGGCTCGCGCTGGTGCTCATGCAGCCGGTGCGCCTCCTCGCCGGGCGACTGCGTCGCGCTTGAGGGGTAGGACGGCCGACCGGGTCCGGCGGCGGGGGTCAGGCGGCCGGGAGGGTGCCCGCCCAGACGGGGGGTGTGCGCTGTGCCCAGGGGGCGGCCCTTTCGAGTTGCCCGGCGAGGCGGAACAGGACGTCCTCGCGCCCGTACCCGGCGGCGAACTGGATGCCGATGGGCAGGCTGGTGGCCGGATCGGCCGCCAGCGGCACCGACATGGCGGGGGTGCCGGCGACGTTGAAGGCCGCGGTGAACGGCGACCTGTGCAACAGGTGCTCCAGCCGGCCCAAGCCGTCCGCCCCCTCCGCGCCATGGTGGTAGGTGCCTATGGTCACGGGGAGTTCGGGAAGGGTGGGGGTCAGCAGTACGTCGTGACGCTCGAAGTGCGCGCCGATCGACCGGGCGACCCGGTTGCGCACCTCGAGGGCCTGTACGAACTCCGCACCGCTCACCCGGCGTCCCCAGGTGTAGCTCACCAGCGTCTCGGGCTCGACGGTCGTCTCGTTCACCGGGCGGCCGGACGCCTCGGCGAAGCCGTCGATCCATGTCACCAGGTTCGCCGTCCACAGCCGGGCGTTGGCGAGGACGAATTCCTCCCAGCTCACCCCGAGGTCCACGCCGGTGGGTTCGACCCGGTGGCCGAGCGACTCCAGCAGGCGGGCGGCGGCCAGAGTGGCTTCGTGTACGGTCGGCTCCACGGCACGACCGTTCCAGGGAGCGGTGAGCAGTCCGATGCGCAGCCGCCCGGGGTCGCGGGTGCTCTCCTCGGCGTACGGGCGCCGGGGAGGTGCCGCGAAGTAGGGGTCGCCGGTCTCGGGGCCCTGGATCAGGTCGAGGAGCGTCGCGCTGTCGCGCACGGTCCGGCTCACGGCGCCCTGTACGGCCAGGCCGTTGAAGACCTCGTCGGCGTCCGGCCCCATGGAGATGCGGCCGCGGGTGGGTTTGAGCCCGAACAGCCCCGTACTGGCGGCGGGGACGCGGATCGAGCCGGCCGCGTCGGTGGCGTGCGCGATGGGCGTGATGCCGGCGGCGACGGCCGCGGCCGACCCGCCGCTGGAACCCCCCGGCGGCCTGGTGAGGTCCCAGGGGTTGCGGGTCGGTCCGTGGAGGACCGGCTCCGTGGTGGTGCTGTAGGCGAACTCGGGGGAGGCCGTACGGCCCAGCGTCACCAGGCCGGCCCGCCTGAACCGCCGCATGAGGAAGGAGTCCGCCGTTGCCACATTGCCGGCGGCGAGGCGGCTGCCCAGTTCGACGTGCTTGCCCTTCATGGTCACGGCCAGGTCCTTGATGAGGAACGGGACGCCCGCGAGCGGTGTGCTGCCCGGGCTCGGGGCGTCCTCGGCCGGCCAGCTCTCCACGACGGCGTTGATGCGGGGGTTGACGGCGGTCATCGCGTCCTGGGCCGCGGAGGCGAGTTCCGCGGCGGTGACCTCTCCTTGGGCGACGAGCTCGGCCAGCCCCACGGCGTCGAATCGGGTGTATTCGTGCAATTTCATGATGCTCAACCTCGCACTGGTCCGATCGGTCCCGCATGATACCGACCGGTATCGTTCGGGGTCGGTCGGTAACGTAGCATGGGAGGAGAGAGGCCTGCGACGGCGACCGAAGTGAGGCGGAGATGGAGAGCAGCCCCCCAAGGCCCGGTCGGGACACGCGAGTTGCCCGCCTGCCCCCGCGTGAGCGCATCCTCGACGCCGCCGAGGAGCTCTTCCTGCGCGAGGGCATCAGTGCCGTCGGGGTCCAGGCCATCGCCGACCGGGCGAAGACCACGAAGATGGCCCTCTACCGGCACTTCGCCACCAAGGACGCCCTGATCGAGGAGTGGCTGAGAATCGTCGCGGCAGGCTACTCGGCCGCCTTCGACCGGGCGGAGGCCGAGCACCCCGGCGACGGCCGGGCCCAGATCCTCGCCCTGGCGCGATTCGTCGCCGAGGGGCTGCCGGACGTCGTGCAGCGGGGCTGTCCCTTCGTCAACTCCATCACCCTGCTCGACCGGGGCCACCCGGCCCGTCGGCTGATCGAGGACCACAAGGCCACCCAGCGGCGCCGGCTCACGAGCATGTGCGAGAGGGCCGGTGTGCGGGCCCCCGACGAGGCCGCCGCAGAGATCACCTTCCTCATGGAGGGTGCACAGATCAGTGCCCAGAACGGGAGCGTCGACCGTGTGGGGGAGCGGCTCCTCGCCGCGGTCGAGGCCGCCCTGGACCGAGGCGGGGCGGTCGGGGGACGCTGACCCGGCGCCTGGCGCCGGGGGTGCAACCTGATCGGCGAACCGGTCACCCGCTCACTGGTCGCCTACGACCAGCGCCCCTTGAGGGTACGGATGAATGCCGCCCATGCTGGGGGCGGGAAGACGAGGGCCGGGCCGTCCGGACGCTTGCTGTCGCGGACGGGAACGGTGCCGGGTACGCCTTGGGCGACCTCGACGCAACTGCCGTTGTCGCCGTTGCTGTAGGACGACTTGCGCCAGTCGGCTCCGCTTAAGTCAGGTGCGGTGCTCATGCGTCAGAGCGTACGTATGAATGCCGCCCATGCCGAGAGTGAGAAGAGCAGGGCGGGGCCGCCGGGACTCTTGCTGTCGCGTACGGGGACGGTCCCGGGCAAGTTGTCGGCCACCTCGACACAGCTTCCGTTGTCCATGTTGCTGTAAGACGACTTGCGCCAGTTGGCGTTCGCTAAATCAGCAGTGGTGCCCATGCGCTGTCCAGTCTTCGGCTAGTGATCGGATGAGAGCCTGGGACGCCTCCGGGGAGAGGGCGATGGCCCTGGCCAGATCGTAGGCCGACTGGTGGCCGGCGACCAGGGCTGGGTCATCGATGAGATGGCCCGTGTAAGCGCCTTCGGTGTAGACGACGGTGGGTGCGTCATCGAAGTGCATCATCGAGTTCATGAGCATGTGGGGCCCTGCGCTGAACGGCAGGACCTGTACCAGGACGTTCCTCTTCGTCTCGACGGCCTAGATGAGGTGGGCTAGTTGACCTCGCATGACCGTCGGTCCACCCACGGAGAGACGGAGGGCCCCTTCGTGGAGAATCGCCCACAGCACAGGCGCGTCGGGGCCTTCCAGCAACTGCGCCCGGGTCATGCGGTTACTGACGTACCGATCCACCACATCCTGCGGTGCGAAGCGCCGACCTGTTCGGATCAGCGCCCGCGCGTATGCCTCCGTCTGAAGGAGACCAGGCACGATCGCGGGTGCGTACTCGCAGATCATTCGTGCCTGTTGCTCAAGCTCGGCCGCGTCCGCGAAATAGTCGGCAACCTTGAACTTCTGCGCCAGCCTGCACAGCCGCTGCAGATGCTCACCGCTCCCCAGCGCCTCGTCGAACAGCTTCGACAGCTCCAACTGCGGCCGCCGGAGCGCCACCTCGAACTGCCCCACATGCGACCCCGAGCAGAATGCCCGCTCTCCCAGTTGCTCCTGCGTGAGCCCCGCCCCCTCGCGGAGGCGCTTCAGCTCTGAGCCGTAGAACGCGCGCGGATCCGCGTACGGGTCCGTGTCCCTGGACTGTGTCACGTACTCAGCGTAGCCCCCCGACTTCGCTCGGTTGGGCTAATCCGTCAGCAGCTCCACCTCCGCCAGCGTCGCGCCCCCGCCCGCCGGAACGAGCCGGTAGCGCGCGTACGAGCCCGGCGTGGCGATCGTGAACGGGCGCGTCTGGCGGTTCCACGCGAAGGACTCGCCCGACCGCCGGTCGAGGTCCCGCCAGGTGGCGCCGTCCGCCGAGCCCTGGAGTACCCAGCCCCGGGGGGCCAGGGCGTGGTCCGAGGAGGTGAGGGTGTACTGCACGGCCCGCGCCGGGCGCCCGAGGCGGAACTCCGCCGAGGAGAAGGACGTGTCCGTGGCGGACGTGTCGTCCACCAGCCGCGCCCCGTCACCACCGCCCGTGGTGACGACCTCCGTCCGCGGATCCGTGGCATCGGTCCGGGTGCGGGGCGTCTCGCCCCCGCGCGTCAGCGACGTCGGGGCGGCGCTCTCGCTGCTGCCCCACGAGGACGGGCGGGGCCCCATCGTGAACTCCAGCGTCCCGCCGTTCGCGATCAGCGAGTGCGGCAGTGCGGTGGAGTTCCATGCCTGGCCGTTGACGCGCACGCTCTGGACGTAGACGTTGCGGGCACTGTTGCCCGGGGCCTCGACGACGAGCCGGCGGCCGCCGTCCAGGTGGATCGTCGCCCGGGTGAAGAGCGGGGAGCCGATCGCGTACTCGCCCTGGCCCATGACCAGCGGGTAGAAGCCCAGCGCGCTGAAGACGTACCAGGCGGACATCTCGCCGTTGTCCTCGTCGCCCGGATAGCCCTGGCCGATCTCGCTGCCCAGGTAGAGCCGGGAGAGCACCTCGCGCACCTTCGCCTGGGTCTTCCAGGGCTGCCCGGCCGCGTCGTACAGGTAGGCGATGTGGTGCGAGACCTGGTTGCTGTGCCCGTACATGCCCATGCGCACGTCCCGGGCCTCGGTCATCTCGTGGATGACGCCGCCGTAGGAGCCGGCGAACTCGGCGGCGCCGGTCTCGGGGGTGGAGAAGTAGGTGTCGAGCTTCTTGGCCAGGCCGGCCCGGCCGCCGTGCAGATTGGCCAGGCCCCGGGTGTCCTGCGGGGCGGTGAAGGCGAAGTTCCAGCCGTTGGTCTCGGTGTAGTCGTAGCCCCACACGCGCGGGTCGTACGCCTCGGGCGCCAGCCGCCAGCGGCCCTGGTCGTCCTTGCCCTGGAAGAAGCCGACGCGTTTGTCGAAGAGGTTGGCGTAGCCGCGGGCCCGGGCCAGGAAGTACTCCGACTCCTCCCGGTAGCGCTCCCGGTGCGTCCTGGCGTAGAGCGCCTGGCCCATCCGCGCGATGCCGAAGTCGTTGAGGCAGCCCTCCAGCGCCCAGGAGAGCCCCTCGGGGGTGCGGGTGCTGGTGTAGCCGAGGAAGGGGGAGGTGGTCATGCCCTTGCGGCCGACGCCGGGGCTGCCCGGCGCCACGGTGGCGTTCTTCAGGGCGGCCTCGTACGCGGCCCCGGCGTCGAAGTCGACGCCCTTGACGTAGGCGTCGGCGAAGGCGACGTCCGAGCTGGTGCCGGTCATCAGGTCGGCGTAGCCGGGGGAGGACCAGCGGGAGATCCAGCCGCCGTCCTTGTACTGCTGCACGAAGCCGTCGGCCAGCCGGCCGGCCTGCCGCGGGGTGAGCAGGGCGTAGGCCGGCCAGGTGGTGCGGTAGGTGTCCCAGAAGCCGTTGTTGACGTACACCTCGCCGTCGACGATCCGGGCGCCGGTGCGGGTGGGGGTGTCCTCGGCGACGCGCGGTGAGAAGGGGCTGGCGTAGCGGGGGCGGGGGCGCCGGGAGCTGCCGGTGTTCTCGAAGCCGGAGTTCGGGTAGAGGTAGAGCCGGTAGAGGCTGGAGTAGAGGGTGGTCAGCTGGTCGCGGGTCGCGCCCTCGACCTCCACCCGGCCCAGCAGGTCGTCCCACGCGTCGCGGGCGGTGTCGGCGACCTCGGCGAAGGAGACGTCCTCCGGGATCTCCTGCTCCAGATTGGCCCGCGCCTGCTCGACGCCGATCAGGGACGTCGCGATCCGCAGCGTGACCGCGCCGCTGTCGTCGGGCCGGAAGCGCAGATAGCCGGTGACGTCGTCGCCCCCGCCGCCGTGCAGCATGCCGCCCCCGGTGACGGGCGCGTCGAAGACGCCGTAGACGAAGAGGCGCCCGGCCCCCACCGACAGTCCGCTGCGGACGTCGGAGTAGCCGCTGAACTCGCCGCGCTCGCGGTCGAGCCGCAGCTCGCCCTGGTTGCGGACGTTGTCGAGGATGACGCTCGCGTCGTCGCCCGGAAAGGTGAACCGCATCATCGCGGCGTGGTCGGCGGGCGCGATCTCGGCCTTCAGCCCGTTGTCGAAGGTGACGCCGTAGTAGTGGGGCCGCGCGGTCTCGCGGGAGTGGTGGAAGGGCAGCGCGCGGCGGGTGCGCGAGGCGTCGGGGGTGCCGGTGGCGGTCGACGGCATCACCTGGAAGGTCTGCCGGTCGCCCATCCAGGGGCTGGGCTCGTGGCTGGCGGCGAACGCCTGGATCGTCGGCAGGTTGTCCGCGTTGTTCGCGGCCGCGTACTGGTAGAGCCAGTCGGTGGAGGCCGCGTTGGTGACGGGGGTCCAGAAGTTGAAGCCGTGTGGGAGCGCGGTGGCGGGGAAGGTGTTGCCGCGGGAGAAGTTCGAGCTGGAGTTGGTGCCGCGGGTGGTGACGGCGTAGTCCGCGAGGTGGGCCGGGGGCCGCTCCTCCGCCGCAGGGCCGAGGGAGACGTCGTCGATCCAGCCCCGGAACTTCGACGGGCCGGCCGGGGAGTCGTAGGCGACGAGGATCCGCGCGACCGTCCTGCCGGCCGCCACGGAGCCGATCGAGGACTCGACGTTGTTCCACTGGTTGACGTACAGCGTCTTGGCCTCGGCCTGTCCCTGCGGGGTCAGCCGCGCACCGTGCTGGTCGACGGCCCGCAGGTCGCTGAGGTAGGTGCCGTCGGTGAAGGCGAGGTCCAGGGCGACGTGGGTGGCGGGATAGCGCGGGTCGCGGTCCGGCATCGCGGGGAAGACCTTGTACGCCAGCCGGGTGCGGGCCGTGACGGCGACGCGCACGTCGAAGACCTTGTTGTAGGAGTAGCCGCGCCCGGTGGCCAGGTGGGTGCCGCCGTAGCGCAGCGCCCGTACGCCGGTGAAGCCCGCCCGGGCCTTGGCCGTGGGGGAGCCGGTGGGGCCGCGGTCGACGTAGCTGCGCATGTCGGCCGGCGGGGGGCCGCCGCTGTCCCGGGTGGCCAGCTGCACCTCGGCGAGCTGGGTGAGTCCGTCCCCCGCGTTGCGGGTTATCTCCAGCCGGTACTGCCGGTAGCCGGTACCGCCGGCGAAGGAGAACTCCCGGGTCTGGTTGCGCCGTTCGAAGGATTCGCCGCCGCGGCGGTCCAGCACCGTCCAGTTCCGGCCGTCGTCCGAGCCCTTGAGCGTCCAGTCCTTCGGGTCCCGGCCGGGGGCGTCGTTGGCCGAGGTCAGGGCGTAACGGACGGCCTTGACGGAGGTGGGGAACTCGAATTCCAGCCAGGCGGTCCGCGCGAAGACCAGCCATTTGGTCGCGCTCTCGCCGTCGATCAGGTTCTCCTTGACCTCGCCGGCCTCGGTGTTCTCGCCGCTGGCGCGCACGGCGGTGACCCGGTCGGTGACGTTGCCGGGGATGCCGCTGGTGTCGCCGCCGTCGACCCCCCGGGCGCGCTTGCGCCCGTCCGGGCCCGCGTCGACGGTGTTGACCCAATCGGGCTGACGGTCCCCGCGCTCGAAGGAGGAGGAGAACCCCTCCTCGGCCGGGGCCGCCCGGCCGGCGGAGGCGGCGGGACCGGCGCCCTGCGCGAGCTGAGCCGTCGTCAGCAGGACGGTCGCCGTGAGGAGCGCCAGGGGACGGACGGCCGTACGCCATCGGTGTCCGAATCCGCGTCTCATCCCTTTGCCCCTTCACCCGTTCGACAACGTTGTCACCCACCTCGCGCAGTGATAAGTAGGTCTCGGGACACCAGTGGTGTCAAGGGTCTCGGAGGTGGTGTCGCCCGGTGTCGGACAGGTCTCAACTCGGGAAAGACTCACGGCCGAAGGCGCTTCCGATCTTGCCCAGTTGATCGGAGTGGACTATACCTGTCCGCGTCCGGGCGGCCGTGGCGCCGCGCCGGATCCGGGGGAGAGCGGCAGGCGGAGACGCCGCCGGGGGAACTTCACCGGGGCACACCCAGCACACCTGGCTTCAACTGACCCGCGGTGTCGGGCCCTTCGTCTACGGTGCGTGCGCAAGGGGAGACCGTCACACCGCCTGAGTCCTGGAGAAGGCGAGGACTTGAGCATGGGATCCACCAACGCGTTCGGCCGCGACGTCAGCCGCCGTGATCTGATCAAGCGCGCGATGGCCGCCGGCCTGGTCGCGGTACCGGCGATGGGCGTGCTGAGCGCCTGCGCCAGCGGGGACAGCGGCTCCGGCGACCAGGTCGACAAGGGCAGGAAGACGGACAAGAACCCGCTCGCCGTCAACGAGACCGCGCCGCTCGACGTCGTCATCTTCGACGGCGGCTTCGGCCAGCAGTACGCCAAGGACGCCGAGGCCGAGTTCAAGAAGGCCTTCCCCAAGGCCGACATCAAGCATTCGGCCACCCAGAAGATCCAGTCGACCCTCCAGCCCCGCTTCAACGGCGGCACCCCGCCGGACCTCATCGACAACTCCGGCGCCGAGCAGATGGACATGGGCACCCTCGTCGCCAAGAAGCAGCTGACCGACCTCAACGCCCTCCTCGACGCCCCCTCCATCGACGACCCGGCCAAGAAGGTGCGCGACACCCTCCGCCCCGGAGTCGTCGAAATGGGCCAGTTCGACGGCGACGAAACGTGGATCCTCTACTACGCCTACACCGTCTACGGAGTGTGGTACTCCAAGACCAATCTGGCGAAGCTCGACGCGCAGTACCCGGAGACCTGGGACGACATGCTGAAGGTCTGCGAGGCGGCGAAGAAGAAGGGCATCGCCGGCTGGACGTACCCCGGCAAGTACCCGTACTACCTGCCGTTCAGCCTCTACCCCTTCATCGCCAAGATCGGCGGCGTGGAGGTGCTGAACAGAATCGACAACCTGGAGCCGAACGCCTGGAAGGACCCGGCCGTCAAGGCCGCCTTCGAGGCCTACTACGAGCTCTACAAGAAGGGCTACATCCTCCAGGGCACCCCGGGCCTCACCCACATCGAGTCGCAGACCGCGTGGACCGAGGGCAAGGCCCTCTTCATCCCCAACGGCTCCTGGGTGGAGAACGAGTCGAAGAAGACCACACCCAAGGACTTCGGGATGGCCGTCGGCGCCCCCTCCAGTCTCGACAAGAGCGACAAGATGCCGTTCGGCACCCTCTGGGCCTCCGGCGGCGAGCCCTTCATCGTGCCGAAGAACGCCAAGAACCCCCAGGGCGGCATGGAGTTGCTGCGCACGATGCTCGGCAAGGCCTCCACCCAGAACTTCATCAAGCAGGTCTCCTCCCTCACCTCCTTCAACGGCGGCACCGAGGGCCTGGTCCTGCCCCCGGGCCTGGCCTCCTCCCAGGAGGCGCTCGCCAAGGCCGGGAAGAACGTCGTCAATCCCCGATTGCAGGACTGGTACGTCGCCCTGCAGAAGGAGAAGATCGGAGTGGGGGCGCTCGGCGAGATGATGGCCGGCCGGCTCACCCCCGACGAGGCGATCGCGAAGATCCAGAAGTACGCCGACGACACCGCGAAGGACAGCTCCGTCAAGAAGTACAGGCACAAGTGAGCGCACGTCACGGGCGGCACCCGCGAGGGCAGAACGGGGTCGGAGGGCATGCACCACGGTAAGTACCGCTTCATCGCGGGTTTTCTCATCCTGCCGCTGGCGATCTACGGGGTCTTCGTCATATCCCCGTTCGTCCAGGCCATCTACTACTCCTTCACCGACTGGACCGGACTGAGCCCCGAATTCTCGGTGACCGGCCTGGACAACTACCGGCGGCTGTGGAACGACGAGGTGTTCTGGACGGCCGTGGGGCACAACGTCCTGCTGCTGCTGGTGCTGCCGCTCGTGACGCTGGGGCTCGGGCTCTTCTTCGCCTTCATGCTCAACGTCGGCGGCCGCCGGAGGAAGAACGCGGCGGTCGCCGGCGTCCGGGGCTCCGGCGTCTACAAGGTCGTCTACTTCTTCCCGCAGGTGCTCTCGATCGCGATCGTCGCCCTGCTCTTCCAGTTCGCCTACAACCCCAACAGCGGCGCCCTGAACTCCTTCCTCGGCGCCGTCGGCCTGGACTCCGTGCGCCCCGAATGGCTCGGCGACCCGGACCTCGCCCTGTGGTGCGTCATGGCGGTGATGGTCTGGAGCAACGTCGGCTTCTACGTCGTCCTCTTCTCCGCGGGCATGAGCTCCATCCCCCGGGACTTCTACGAGGCGGCGCTGCTCGACGGCGCCAACCGCCTCCAGACCTTCTTCCGCATCACCCTGCCGCTGCTGTGGGACACCGTCCAGACCGGCTGGGTCTACATGGGCATCATGGCGCTCGACGGCTTCGCCGTCGTACAGATCATGACCGTGGGGCCGGGCGGTCCGGACTACTCCACCGAAGTGCTCTCCTACTACCTCTACACCAAGGCGTTCCGCGACGGGCAGGCCGGCTACGCGACCACGCTCGGCGTGGCGCTGCTCATCGTCACCCTGATCTTCGCGGGCGTCGTGATGAAGCTCGGCCGGCGCGAAAGGCTGGAGTTCTGATGGCGGCACCCGAGGATTCCCGCCCGGGCAAGGACCCCGGCCGGGGAATGGGCACCGAGGGCCGGGTCCTCAACGTCTTCTCGCACGGCGTCCTGGTGCTGTGGGCGCTCATGGTCACCCTGCCGCTGCTGTGGGCGGTGATGAGCGCCTTCAAGACCGACCGGCAGATCTTCACCTCGCCCTGGGCGCTGCCGGACGGGCTGCACGCCGGCGCCTGGGGGCGGGCCTGGTCCCAGGCGCACATGAGCCAGTACTTCCTCAACTCGCTCGTGGTCGTCGCCGGTTCGCTCGCCGGCACGATGCTGCTGGGCTCGATGGCCGCCTACGTGCTGGCGCGGTTCACCTTCCCCGGCAACCGCTTCGTCTACTTCCTCTTCGTGGGCGGCATGAGCTTCCCGGTCATCCTGGCGCTGGTGCCGCTGTTCTTCGTGATGAAGAACATGCAGCTGCTCAACACCTACCCGGGGCTGATCCTGGTCTACATCGCCTACTCGCTGCCGTTCACGATCTTCTTCCTCACCGGCTTCTTCCGCACCCTGCCCAGCTCGGTCGCGGAGGCCGCGCTGATCGACGGGGCCTCGCACACCCGGACCTTCTTCCAGGTGATGCTCCCCATGGCCAAGCCGGGACTGATCAGCGTCGGGATCTTCAACTTCCTCGGCCAGTGGAACCAGTACCTGCTGCCCGCCGTGCTGAACGTCGGCGACGAGGACCGCAAGCTCCTGCCCCAGGGGCTGGTGGCCCTCGCGGTGAACCAGGGGTACAAGGGAGACTGGTCCGGGCTCTTCGCGGGGCTGGTCATGGCCATGCTCCCGGTGCTCGCCGCGTACATCGTCTTCCAGCGCCAGGTCCAGGCGGGGCTGACGGCGGGCGCGCTGAAGTAGCGGGACCGGGCCATCCGTACCATGTGAACCCCGGCCGGATCGTGTCAGGACCTTGACGGTAGGCAACCCGGGCGGCTCAGCTTAGAGTTCAGATGTTGTACGGATGGCCGGGCCCCAGCGTTGTGGTCCGGCCCCTGGGACGGCGGTCGTGCCGTGCCGGCGAGGCGGGAGTGAATGGCGTGGAGACTCCGGGATCGCAGTCGTCGCTGCACCGGGCCAACCTGGAGCGGGTCGTACGCGCGGTGCGCATGGCGGGCTCGCTCACCCAGGCCGAGATCGCCCGGTCCACCGGGCTGTCCGCCGCCACCGTCTCCAACATCGTCCGGGAGCTGAAGGACGGCGGAACGGTCGACGTCACCCCCACCTCCTCCGGTGGCCGGCGGGCCCGCAGCGTCTCCCTCTCCGGGAACGCGGGCATTGTCGTAGGGGTTGATTTCGGACATACCCACCTCAGGGTCGCCATCGGCAACCTCGCCCACCGGGTGCTGGCCGAGGAGGCCGAGCCGCTGGACGTCGACGCCTCCGCCACGCAGGGCCTGGACCGGGCGGAACACCTGGTCAGGAGCCTGCTCGCGCAGACGGGCATCAGCCGGGAGAAGATCGTCGGGGTGGGGCTCGGTGTGCCCGGGCCCATCGACGTGGAGTCCGGGGTGCTCGGCTCCACCGCGATCCTGCCGGGCTGGGCCGGCACCAACCCCCGTGACGACCTCGCCGGGCGCCTGGGCGTCCCCGTCCACGTCGACAACGACGCCAACCTCGGGGCCCTCGGCGAGCTCGTCTGGGGCGCGGGCCGGGGCGCCGCCGACCTGGCGTACATCAAGGTCGCCAGCGGTGTCGGCGCCGGACTGGTGATCAACGGCCGGATCTACCGCGGGCCCGGCGGCACCGCCGGGGAGATCGGCCACATCACCCTGGACGAGGCGGGCCCGGTCTGCCGCTGCGGCAACCGGGGCTGCCTGGAGACGTTCACCGCCGCCCGCTACGTGCTGCCGCTGCTGCATTCGGCCCACGGGCCCGATCTGACGGTCGCGCGCATGGTGGAGCTCGCCCGCGAGGGCGACCCCGGCTGCCGGCGCGTCATCTCCGACGTCGGCCGGCACATCGGCAGCGGCGTGGCGAACCTGTGCAATCTGCTCAACCCCAGCCGGGTCGTGCTGGGCGGCGACCTCGCCGACTCCGGGGAACTGGTGCTGGCCCCCATCCGGGAGTCCGTCTCCCGCTACGCGATCCCGAGCGCTGCACGGCGGCTGGAGGTCGTCCCGAGCGCCCTGGGCGGCCGCGCGGAGGTCCTGGGGGCGCTGGCACTGGTCCTCAGCGAGATGGGCGACTCCAGCCTCCTGGACGAGCCCCGGCCGGCCGACGCCCCGGCCCCGGTGTAGGGCCTCCGGCGGATCGCCCCGAGCGGCGCCGGTGGCGGTGCTCGCGCCCGGAAGCCCTTCCCCCGCGACGGCGCCCGCGGCGTGCCGCGTCACTCGTGTGCCGCGCCACGCCGCCCTCTGCCCTTGAGTTCACGCAGATAACGAATGGCATCGTTGCCATCTCGTTAAGAATTTACTTCTTGACGCTCAGATTCCGGCCGAGTTGACTTCCAGCCACCTCGGCCGCAACGACGCGGCCTCGTCAGGGAGGTAATTCCACGTGAACACGCATCTGCGTCGTGCCGCCGTTGCCGTTGCCGCCGTTTCCATGGCCGCCGGGCTCGCGGCCTGTGGCAGTGCCAAGGAAGCCGGCGACAAGAGCGAGAAGAAGCAGGACAAGAAGGGCCCGGTCACCATCGGCCTGCTGCTTCCGGAGAACCAGACGGCCCGTTACGAGCGTTTCGACAAGCCGCTGCTCGAGAAGAAGATCAAGGAACTGGCGGGCTCCGACGCCACCGTCCTCTACGAGAACGCCAAGCAGGACGCCTCGCTCCAGCAGCAGCAGGTCGACACCATGATCACCAAAAAGGTCGACGCGCTGATCCTCGACGCCGTGGACGCGAAGTCGATCGCGAGCTCGGTGAAGAAGGCCAACGACAAGGGCATCCCCGTCGTCGCCTACGACCGCCTGGCCGAGGGCCCGGTCAAGGCCTACACCTCCGTCGACAACGAGCGCGTGGGCAAGATCCAGGGCGAGGCGCTGCTGAAGGCGCTCGGCGACGACGCCGCCAAGGGCCAGATCGTCATGATGAACGGCGCCATCACCGACCCCAACGCCAAGATGTACAAGGACGGCGCCCACTCCGTGCTCGACGGCAAGGTCAAGATCGGCAAGGAGTACGACACCCAGGAGTGGAAGCCGGAGAACGCCAACGGCAACATGAAGGGTGCCATCTCCGCGCTCGGCAAGGACAACATCGTCGGCGTCTACTCCGCCAACGACGGCATGGCCGGCGGCATCATCACCGCCCTGCACAGCGCCGGCTTCGACAAGCTGCCCCCGGTCACCGGCCAGGACGCCGAACTCGCGGCCGTCCAGCGCATCCTCACGGGCGAGCAGTTCATGAGCGTCTACAAGCCCTACAAGCCCGAGGCCGATGCCGCTGCCGAGCTCGCCGTGGCGCTGGCCGAGGGCAAGTCCCTCGACTCCATCGCCAAGTCCACCGCCGACAGCGGCACCCAGAAGAAGATCCCCGCCGTCATCGTCACCCCCACCTCGCTGACCAAGGACGAGATCGCCCAGTACGTCGGCAAGGAGGGCTTCTTCACCCTCGACGAGATCTGCACGCCCAAGTACAAGGCGCAGTGCGACCAGGCCGGACTGAAGTAGGCCCCCAGGCTGCCGCCGGCGACGGCGGTGAAGGAGTGATTCACGTGTCCGCTACGCCCGTGCTGGCGTTGCGCGGAATCTCCAAGCGGTTCGGTGCGGTGCAGGCGCTCACCGACGTGGAGCTGGAGATCCACCCCGGCGAGGTGGTCGCCCTGGTCGGCGACAACGGCGCCGGCAAGTCCACCCTCGTCAAGACGATCGCCGGAGTCGGCCCCGCCGACGACGGCGTCATCGAATGGGAGGGGCGCCCGGTCACCGTCGACCGGCCGCACGTCGCCCAGGAACTGGGCATCGCGACCGTCTACCAGGACCTCGCCCTCTGCGACAACCTCGACGTCGTCGGCAACCTCTTCCTCGGCCGCGAGATCACCCGGGCCGGGGTGCTGGACGAGGTCGAGATGGAGCGCCGCTCCCGGGAGCTGCTGTCCACCCTCTCGATCCGCATCCCCAGCGTGCGGATCCCCATCGCCGCGCTGTCCGGCGGGCAGCGGCAGACCGTCGCCATCGCCCGTTCGCTGCTCGGCGAGCCCAAGGTCGTCATCCTCGACGAGCCGACGGCCGCCCTCGGCGTCGAGCAGACCGCGCAGGTCCTCGACCTGGTCGAGCGGCTGCGGGAGCGGGGGCTGGGCGTCATCCTCATCAGCCACAACATGGCGGACGTCAAGGCCGTCGCCGACCGCGTCGCCGTGCTCCGGCTCGGCCGCAACAACGGCACCTTCGAGGTGGCCGGCACCAGCCAGGAAGAGATCATCTCCGCCATCACCGGCGCCACCGACAACGCCGTCACCCGCCGCCGGGCACGGACCGCCGCGGGCGAGAAGGGGGAGGGGGAGAAGTGACCACCGACCTGTCCAAGACCGAGGCCGCCGGCGAGGGCGAGCCGCAGGACGCCCCGCCCGCCGCGGCGGGGGCCGTCACCGCCGTCGACCCCCGGCTGCTGGTGCGCCAGGAGGGCTTCGCCGGCTACTGGAGCGAGTTCCGGCGCAAGATGCGCAGCGGAGAGCTGGGCTCGCTGCCCGTGGTCGTCGGGCTGATCGTCATCGGCCTCGTCTTCCAGCTGAGGGACTCCGCCTTCCTCGGGCCGGAGAACCTCTCCAACCTGTTCGTCACCGCCGCCGGCACCGGGCTCATCGCGGTCGGCATCGTCTTCGTGCTGATCCTCGGCGAGATCGATCTGTCGGTGGGCTCGGTCAGCGGCCTGGCCGCCGCGGTCTTCGCGGTACTCAACATCAACCACGGCGTGCCGGAATGGCTCGCCCTGGTGGCCGCCGTCCTCTCCGGCACCGTCATCGGCGCGCTGCACGGCTTCTTCTTCGCCCGCATCGGCGTGCCCGCGTTCGTCGTCACCCTGGCCGGCCTGCTCGGCTGGAACGGGCTGATGCTCCAGGTGCTGGGCTCCAACGGCACCATCAACCTGGACGACTCCGGGCTGGTCGCGGACCTGACGAACCACTACTTCAGCGACGTCGCCGCCGCGTACGGACTGGCGACGCTGAGCGTCGCCGCGTTCTTCCTGCTCTCCTGGCGCGACAGCAGGCGTCGCGAGGCCGCGGGCGTCCCCAGCCGCCCGCTCAGCGAGATCGTCCTGCGGACCGTCGCGCTGGCCGTGCCCGCCTATGTGGTGGCCTGGCTGTTCAACCAGTACAAGGGCCTGCCGCTGGCCGTGGTGATCTTCCTCGGGGTGGTCGTCGCGCTCGACCTCGTGCTGCGCCGCACCTCCTACGGGCGGAAGATCTTCGCCCTCGGCGGCAGCATCGAGGCGGCCCGCCGGGCCGGCATCAACGTGGCGGCCGTGCGGATCTCGGTCTTCGCGCTGTCCGGCACGATGGCCGGCCTCGGCGGCATGTTCCTGGCCTCGCAGATCAACGCGGCGAACCAGTCCTCGGGCGCCGGCAGCCTGCTGATGAACGCCATCGCGGCGGCCGTCATCGGTGGCACCAGCCTCTTCGGCGGCCGGGGCAAGACCTGGTCCGCGCTGCTCGGCGTGCTGGTGATCCAGTCGATCGCCTCCGGCATGGCGCTGCTGGGCATCGCCTCCGCCGTCCAGTACATGATCACCGGTGCGGTGCTGCTGGCCGCCGTCGTGATCGACTCGGTCTCGCGGCGGACCCAGAAGACGGCCGGACGGGCCTAGCGCCTGGCCGGCGGCTCACCGTGAACGCAGCGGTCGCGGTGATCGCTTGTGCCGCCGGCCCCTCGCCGCGGTGGCTTGTCGCCGTCGCGGCGGGTCGTTCCACCCGGCGGGAGCCGCCGGTGAGCGCCGGCCGACGTCGCGTACACGGCCGGCGGGCCCGGACCGTTTCCACGGTCCGGGCCCGCTGTCGTGCCGTGAGCCGGAGGCGTCAGCTCACGTTGAGTGCCGCGTCGTCGACGACGAAGTCCGTGGCCAGGGAGGAGTCCTCGGTGCCGGTGAACTTCAGGGTCACCGTCTGCCCCGCGAACGAGGACAGGTCGTAGGACTTCTGGACGTAGCCGGTGGCCGCGTTGGCGTTGGACCACGAGGCCAGCGTGGTGGAGCCCGCCTGGAGGGTCAGCTTGTCGTAGGCGGTGCTGCCGCTTTCCTTGGTGCCGATGTGCAGCCAGAAGCTCAGCGTGGCGTGGCAGCCGGCCGGGACGGTCACCGTCTGCGCGAGGGTGTCGGTGTGGGTGCTGCCGTAGCCGTCGAGCCATGCCTTCCAGGAGCCGGAGTGGGCCGGCTGCGAGGAGCTGTTGTCGATCACGCCGGACGTCGCGGTCCAGGGGCTCGCCGAGCCGGTCTCGAAGCCGGGGTTGCCGAGCAGCTGGGCGGCCGTGCAGCCGCCGCCGCTGCCGTTCACGGTCCAGGTGAAGGACGTGCTGCCGCTCGCCCTGGTGCCGTCCTGGGCGGTCACGGTGACGTTCGAGGTGCCCGGGGTGGTGGGCGTGCCGCTGATGACGCCGGTCGAGGCGTCGACGGACAGCCCGGCGGGCAGTCCGGTGGCGGAGTAGGTCAGCGACTGGGTGGTGTCCGAGTCGGTGGCCTTGATCTTCAGTGAGACGGCCGTGCCCACGGTGGTGGTCTGGTTGCCCGGGTTGCTCACCGTGACGGTGTTGCCGCCGGTGGAGCCGGAGGTGAAGGCGCCGGTGCCGCTGGGGGTGCCCAGCCCGGTGGGGCCGTCGTAGCCGGTGCCCGCGGTGCACAGGTAGGAGGGGGAGCAGCTGCCGTTGGAGCCGGAGGTCACGTCGTTGAGCGCGCCGGTGCGGGCGTAGGGGTACGAGGCCGGGTAGCTGCCCGCGGCCGGGGTGCCGGCCAGGGCGTACACGGCGGCGATGATCGGCGCGGAGGCGCTGGTGCCGCCGTAGACGTTCCAGCCGCCGGCCTGGTAGCTGTCGTAGACGGCGAGGCCGGTGGCGGGGTCGGCGACGGCCGAGACGTCCGCGACGGACCGCTTGGCGCAGCCGGTGTCCCGCTGCCAGGAGGGTTTGGCGTCATAGGCGGAGCAGCCGGAGCCCGCGCCCTGGCCGCCCGCGCCGGAGCCCCAGACGGACTCGCTCCAGCCGCGGCTGTTGCCCGCCCGGCTGAGGGAGGTGCCGCCGACGGCCGTCACGAACCGGGAGGCGGCCGGGTACTCGACGCCGTAGCCGCTGTCGCCGGAGCTGACGGTGATCGCCACGCCGGGGTGGTCGAAGTAGGCGGAGTCGGAGGTGGGGTCGGTGCTGTCCTCGCCGCCGCCGTAGCTGTTCGAGACGTACTTGGCGCCCATGGTGACGGCCCGGTTCACGGCCGCGCCGAGGTCCTCCATGGTCGCGCCGTTGGCCTCGACGAGGAGGATGTGGCACTGCGGGCAGACGGCGCTGACCATGTCGACGTCGAGGGATATCTCGCCGGCCCAGCCGGAGTCGGCGGTCGGGTAGTTCGTGCCGCCGTTCTGGTCGACCTTCTTGAAGCAGCCGTTGGCCGTGGTGCAGGCGGGCAGGCCGTACTGGGAGCGGTAGGTCGCGAGGTCCTGCTCGGCGTTGGGGTCGTCGTACGCGTCGATGATCGCCACTGTCGTGCCGGCGCCGGCGTCGGCCGGCAGGGCGTAGGCGCTGCGCAGGTCGGTGGGGCCGTAGCCGGAGGGCGCGGCGTTCGCGCTGAGGCCGAGGTGCGGGGCGACGTCGGTGCGGGCCAGGGCCTGGCAGGCCATCCGGCCGGGCGCGGTGGGCCGCGAGCACAGCCGCTTCGTGGGGACGGCGTCCGGGGAGTGCGCGGCCGAGGAGTGCGTGCCCGACGCGTACGTGCCCGACGCGTGCGGGGCCGGTGCCGCGGCGGCGCCGGGGGCGGCGGCGATCAGGCCACCGGTGACCAGCGCCGCGAGGGACAGCAGCGCGGTGGTGGCGCCGTGGGCCCGTCTGGACCGGAAGGATCTCTTCGAATGCACGGAAGCCCTCCATGGGGGGTGGAAGTGCCCTGGTGTGCGGGCACGGCGATGAGGCACACCCGCATGAATGTCGCGGGCATGACAAAATCAGCGCCGGAAAAGTGCCACCCCGGTGGGTGGTGGCACGGATCGAACGTAGCGACGCCCGTTCCCAAGGAACAACCGGCCCGACGGCAAAGGCTTGCTATCGGACGCACCCCTTCCGTACGCGCCCTCAGGGCCTGTCACCGACGGCCTGTTCGAGTTGTTCGAACGCCTGCTGCGCCGATCGCGTGACATACGTCGCCTCACCCGTTCACCGGCATCGCGGGCGGAACATTAGACTCGACGGATCCAGAGGCCTCCGGCCTCTACCGCACGTTTCCGCAAGCCCGACAGCTCGATGAAGGAGGCACGGGTGGCCCTGCTGACCCGCATCAGGGAACCGCGCGACCTGGACCGGCTCAGCCCGGAGCAGCTCGACCGGCTCGCCGCGGAGATCCGCTCCTTCCTGGTCGATGCCGTCGCCAAGACCGGCGGTCACCTGGGCCCCAACCTGGGCGTGGTCGAGCTCACCATCGCCCTGCACCGCGTCTTCGACTCCCCGAAGGACAAGGTCCTCTTCGACACCGGGCACCAGGCGTACGTCCACAAGCTGCTCACCGGCCGCCAGGACTTCTCCAGGCTGCGCGCGAAGGGCGGCCTGTCCGGCTACCCCTCCCGGGCCGAGTCCGAGCACGACGTCATCGAGAACAGCCACGCCTCGACGGTGCTCGGCTGGGCCGACGGCCTGGCCAAGGCCAACCAGATCCTGGGCAAGAAGGACCACGTCGTGGCCGTCATCGGCGACGGCGCCCTGACCGGCGGCATGGCCTGGGAGGCGCTGAACAACATCGCCGTCGCCAAGGACCGCCCGCTCGTCATCGTCGTCAACGACAACGAGCGCTCCTACGCGCCCACCATCGGCGGCCTGGCCAACCACCTGGCCACCCTGCGCACGACCGACGGCTACGAGCGCTTCCTGGCCCGCGGCAAGGACCTGCTGGAGCGCACCCCCGTCGTCGGCAAGCCCCTCTACGAGACGCTGCACGGCGCCAAGAAGGGCCTGAAGGACTTCATCGCCCCGCAGGGCATGTTCGAGGACCTGGGCCTGAAGTACGTCGGCCCCATCGACGGCCACGACATCGAGGCCCTGGAGTCCGCGCTGCAGCGCGCCAAGCGCTTCAACGGCCCCGTCCTGGTGCACTGCCTCACCCAGAAGGGCCGCGGCTACAAGCACGCCGAGCAGCACGAGGCCGACCGCTTCCACGGCATCGGCGCCATCCACCCCGACACCGGTCTGCCGGTCGCCTCCGGCGGCGCCAGCTGGACCTCCGTCTTCGCCGACGAGATGGTCGAGCTCGGCCGGGAGCGCGAGGACATCGTCGCCATCACCGCCGCGATGATGCAGCCGGTCGGTCTGCACAAGTTCGCCGAGGCGTTCCCCGAGCGCGTCTACGACGTCGGCATCGCCGAGCAGCACGCCGCCGTCTCCGCGGCCGGCCTCGCCACCGGCGGGCTGCACCCGGTCTTCGCCGTCTACGCCACCTTCCTCAACCGCGCCTTCGACCAGGTGCTGATGGACGTGGCCCTGCACAAGTGCGGCGTCACCTTCGTCCTCGACCGGGCCGGCGTCACCGGCGACGACGGCGCCTCGCACAACGGCATGTGGGACATGTCGATCCTCCAGGTCGTCCCCGGCCTGCGCATCGCCGCCCCGCGCGACGCCGACCAGGTCCGCGCCCAGCTGCGAGAGGCCGTCCAGGTCAAGGACGCCCCCACCGTCGTGCGTTACTCGAAGGGCACCGTCGGCCCGGCCGTCGAGGCCGTCGGCCGCGTCGGCGGCATGGACGTGCTGCGCCGCCCGGCCGAGGACGTCACCGGTGCGGACGTCCTCATCGTCTCCGTCGGCGCGCTCGCCCCGATGTGCCTGGAGATCGCCGACCTGCTCGACAAGCAGGGCATCTCCTCCACCGTCGTCGACCCGCGCTGGGTCAAGCCCGTCGACGAGGCGCTGCCCGGCCTCGCCGCCGAGCACCGGGTCGTCGTCACCGTCGAGGACAACGGCCGGGTGGGCGGCGTCGGTTCGGCCGTCGCCCAGGCGCTGCGCGACGCCGGCGTCGACCACCCGCTGCGCGACTTCGGCATCCCGGCGCGCTTCCTCGACCACGCCTCACGCAAGGAGGTCATGGCCGAGATCGGGCTCACCGCCCCCGACATCGCCCGCCAGGTGACCGGCCTCGTCGCCAAGCTCGACGGCCGGTTCGAGGAGGCCGAGCAGGCGGCCGACGCCGACGCCGACGCCGGCGCCGCCACCGGTGCCGCGACCGCGGACGTCGCCGGCGACTGACGCCCCGCCACCGCACCCCGAGGGCCGTCCGGAAACCACCCAGTGGTCCGGGCGGCCCTTCCGTATGCCTGCACCCGTCCTCGATCGGGTGAATCCTGGGGAGGGTGGCTGTGGTCACCCGTACGTGGGCCGGATCATCGCGGACACTCGCTCAGTTCAGGGACGAGCGACGTCGAGCAGGTGGAGGTGAGCCGATGAGCACAGCGGAACCCACCCGGAGCGGCCGCGGCAGGAGCGGCATCTTCCGGACCAAGACGGTGGAGCAATCCATCCAGGACACCGAGGAGCCGGAGCACGCGCTCAAGAAGTCCCTCTCCGCCCTGGACCTGACGGTCTTCGGCGTCGGCGTCGTCATCGGCACCGGCATCTTCGTCCTCACCGGCAAGGTTGCCAAGGAGAACGCCGGCCCCTCGGTCTCGCTGGCCTTCGTCATCGCCGGCGTCGCCTGCGGTCTCGCGGCCCTGTGCTACGCCGAGTTCGCCTCCACCGTGCCGGTGGCCGGGTCGGCGTACACCTTCTCCTACGCCTCCCTCGGCGAACTGCCGGCGTGGATCATCGGCTGGGACCTGATCCTGGAACTGGCGCTGGGCTGCGCGGTGGTCGCCGTCGGCTGGTCCGGCTACATCCGCTCGCTGCTGGACACCGCCGGCTGGCACCTGCCGGGCGCGCTGACCGGCCCGCACCACGGCACCTTCGGCTTCGACATCCTCGCCTGCGCCCTGGTGCTCGTCCTGACGGCCATTCTGATCGCGGGCATGAAGCTCTCGTCGCGGGTGACGGCGATCGTCGTCGGCGTGAAGGTCTCCGTCGTCCTCATCGGCAGCTT
>NZ_JBFAPH010000020.1:0-37845 GCF_040675635.1 Streptomyces sp. NPDC049577 | reverse complement strand
ATCCTGAACCTTGGAAGCCGGGCCCTGCGGAGCCCGGGCCTGCGGAGCCTCAGCCTTCGCAGCCGGGGCCTTCGCAGCCGGGGCCTTCGGATCCCGGCCCTTCGGTGCCGGGCCCTTCGGTGCCGGGGACGCCTGGGTCCGCGGCGCCTGCGCCGGGGCCGCCGGGTCCTCCGGTCGCACCCGGACCTGTACGGCGTCGGAGGCGCCGACCCACAGCGGCGCGGTCGAGCCGTGCAGCGGTCCGCCTCCGCCGGCCTCGGGGGTGCCGGGGTCCGGGCGGTCGTCGTCGTGCGTCTGGACGTCCTGCCACGCCGACCAGGCGTGGGTGCCGACGGCGCGCGTGCGGACCTGCGCGTGGCCGTGGAGCTCCGCACGGGGGTCGTCCCAGACGATGCCGACCAGGGAGAACGGCTCCACTTCGCGGACCGGCAGGCCGAGCTCCGCCGGGCCGGTGCGGTCCGGGTGGCCGTCGGGCGCGAGCGGGACGAGCGGCAGGGACTGCGTCGAGCCCGCCACGGCGGCCTGGGTCCCGGTGCGGTCCGGCGTCGTGGCACGGGGTGGCGTCGCGTCCGCCGACGGGGTGGCCAGCAGCGCGGCGGTGCATGCGATCACGGTCGAGGACACGAGGATTCCACGCATGACAGAAATCTTGGACATATAGTCACATTTCTGTCCATTGATGAGCTGACGGCGAGTCGGGCCCGGAAGCCGTCCGGAGCGGCCCTCTCCGACTGACCGTCAAAGCCCTCGCCGCGTACCCTGACGGCGATGAACACCACCGATCGCACCCCCGCCGACCTGCTGCGTTCCGCGCTCGCCGCGGACCCGGCCCGCCCGCTGGTGACCTTCTACGACGACGCCACCGGCGAGCGCGTGGAACTCTCCGTCGCGACCTTCGCCAATTGGGTGGCGAAGACCGCCAATCTGCTGCAGGGCGAGCTCGCCGCCGAGCCGGGCTCCCGGCTCGCATTGCTGCTGCCCGCCCACTGGCAGACCGCCGTCTGGCTGATCGCCTGTTCCTCCGTCGGGGTGGTGGCCGAGGCCGGCGGCGACCCGGCCGGCGCCGATCTGGTCGTCTGCGGCCCGGACGAGCTGGAGCGGGCCCGCGCCTGCTCCGGGGAGCGTGTCGCGCTCGCCCTGCGCCCCCTGGGCGGCCGCTTCCCCCAGCCGCCGGCGGGCTTCCTCGACTATGCCGTCGAGGTGCCGAGCCAGGGCGACCGCTTCAGCCCGTACGCCCCGGTCGACCCCACCGCACCCGCCCTGGTCGTGGAGGGCGAGGAACTGACAGCCGAACAGGTGGTCGAGCGGGCCCGCGCCGACGCCGCGCGGTACGGCCTCTCGGCCGGCTCCCGGCTGCTTTCCGGTCTGCCCTACGACCGCTGGGAGGGCCTGTCGGCCGGGCTCCTCGCCCCGCTCGCGGCGGGCGCCTCCGTCGTGCTCTGCCGCAACCCCGGCCGGCTGTCCGGCGAGGACCTGGACAAGCGCCGGGAGAGCGAGCGCGTCACCGTGACGGCCCTCTGACGCTGCCGGAACCGCGCGGCCGGGTGATGATCGGTACGTACGCCCGGCGTCCGGCACGCCCCGCGTACGAGCAAGCAGCCCACCGACGCCGTACGGGAGGGGCGCAACGCAGCCGTGACCGCCCGCCGCGACAGGTTCAGTCCGTCCGACGGTCCCCCGATCCGGGGGCCGGAGGACCGGGCCCTCGCGCCCCGGCGACGCCGGCGCCGCTGGCTCCGCCGGCTCGCCCTGGGCCTCGCGGTGCTGATGCTGGCCGTGGGCGGCCTGGGCTGGGCGCTCTACGAGCAGCTCAACAGCAACATCACCACCGATGACGCGACCGCCGAGGAACTGCGCCGCTGGGAGCACGAGCGCCCCACCGCGAAGGTCAGCGGCGCCCAGAACATCCTGATCATCGGCTCCGACACCCGCAGCGGCTCCGGCAACGGCACGTACGGCGGCGACAGCGGCTCCCAGCGCTCGGACACCACGATCCTGCTGCATCTGTCCGCCAAGCGGGACAGTGCCACCGCCGTCAGCCTGCCCCGCGACCTGATGGCCACCATCCCGCGCTGCCGCAAGCCCGACGGCACCTACACCAACGAGCGCTTCGCCCAGTTCAACTGGGCCTACGAGCTGGCCGGCACCGCCTGCACGATCCGCACGGTCGAGAACATCACCCACGTCCGCGTCGACCACCACATCGTGCTGGACTTCATGGGCTTCAAGCGCCTGGTCGACTCGATCGACGGGGTGGAGGTGTGCCTGAAGAAGCCCGTGGACGACCGCGAGGCGAAGCTGCGGCTGCCCGCCGGCCGCCAAGTGCTGCACGGCGAGGAGGCGCTGGGCTTCGTCCGCGCCCGCTACAGCCTCGGCAACGGCAGCGACACCGAGCGGATGGGCCGCCAGCAGCAGTTCCTGGGGGCGCTGTTCCAGGAGATGCAGAGCGACGGCGTGCTGCTCAACCCGGCGCGGCTGTACCCGGTGCTGGACGCCGCGACGAAGTCGCTGACCACCGACTCGGGGCTGGACTCGCTGAAGAAGATGTTCGACCTGGTGCGCACCGTGCGCAAGATCCCCTCGAACCGGGTGCAGTTCCTGACCGTGCCGCGCAAGCCGTACGTCTACAACTCGGCCCGGGACGAGCTGGTGCAGCCGGACGCGGACCAGCTGTTCGAGCAGCTGCGCATGGACCGCCCGGTGTCGGTGAACGAGCACGTGCGCCCCGCGGACGGCAAGGCGGGGCACGGCCGGCCGGGCCGGGACCAGTGGTCCGAGGACACCGAGGACCCGGACGTCACCGAGCCGGCGCCGGAGACCGCCCAGCCCCCGCCGCACACCCCCGCCCGGCCGTCGTACGTACCGCCCGCCCCGACCGGGCACGCGCCCTCGGCCGCGCCGTCCCGCCCGTCGTCCTACTCCTCCCCCTACGCGCCCCCGCCGGCTCCGGCCGTCTCCCCCTCGCCGCCCCGCGGGGGCCCGCCGACCTATGAGGGGACGACCGCCGCGCGCGGTATCTGCGGGTGATTCGCCCCAAAGATGCGGTTACCGCTTTCGCCTCCCTGTTCGCTTCCGCGCTCCGCCAGGCGAAGGGATTGGGCAGATTGCCCAGTTGTAGGGGAGTGCAATTTGTCACCAGCCTCGCTTGACGCTGAACTGGGCGGATAGTGTGAGCGATCCGGTGCGCACGGCCGGGCTGACCGCGCACTGCACAGACGACCGTGACGACATGTTCGAGCGCCTCGGGGGGGTAGGCGCCGCGTGGCACCGACGGAGGATTCAAGCGACCGTGGACGCGCAAGGCCGTGGGCGGGCAGGCGGTATCGACCCCGCCGACCAGTGGGTCTTCGACCCCAAGACCGGCAGCTACGAGCTGCGCCTCGATCCCGCCGGGGAACCGGCGGCAGCCGGGAGCACCCCCTCTCCGGCGACTCCGCCGTCCCCGCGTTCCTCCACCAGACCGGCCGCCGCTCCCCGGCCCAAGCCCGGGAGCCGTAACGTCCCCGGGCAGCGCGGCGGCAAGGGCGGTGCGGGCGGCAGCGGTGGTGGCGGCGGTCGCAGGACCGGTGGCCCGAATGCCGCGGCGGCCGCGGGCCGGCGCCGGCCCAAGCCGAAGAAGTCCGGGAAGAAGAAGGCGCTGATCTGGACCGGCGGCACGCTCGCCTTCGTCCTGGTGGGCGGCTCGGTGGGCGCGTACCTGCTCTACCAGCACCTGAACGGCAACATCGACAAGGTCGACGTCGGCGTGGACAACGCGGCCGTCACCAAGGGGCCGGTCAACATCCTGATCATCGGCACCGACAAGCGGTCCGGTGACGGCAACACCGGTTACGGCGACGACGGCAGCGTCGGGCACGCCGACACCACGCTGCTGTTCCACGTCTCCGAGGACCGGACGAACGCCACCGCGCTGTCCATCCCGCGCGACCTGATCACCAACATCCCGGACTGCCCGACCAAGGTGAACGGCAGCACGAAGGTGATCCCGGGTTCCAAGGGTGTCCGGTTCAACGAGAGCCTGGGCCAGGAGGACCGCGACCCCGGCTGCACCTGGCGCACCGTCGAGCAGCTGACCGGTCTGAAGATCACTCACTTCATGATGGCCGACTTCAACGCCGTCAAGAAGATGTCGACCGCCGTCGGGGGCGTCGACGTGTGCCTGGCCAAGGACATCAACGACCCCGACTCGCATCTGAAGCTGGGCAAGGGCCGGCACAAGGTCGCGGGTGAGGAGGCCCTCGCGTTCGTGCGGACCCGGCACTCGGTCGGCCTCGGCGGCGACCTCAGCCGGATCGAGCTGCAGCAGCAGTTCCTCAGCTCGATGATCCGGCAGATGAAGTCCGGCGACACCCTGACCAATCCGAAGAAGCTCTACGACCTCAGCGACGCCGCGACCAAGTCGCTCACCGTCGACACCGGCATAGGCTCCGTGTCCAAGCTGACCAGCCTGGCCAAGGACCTCAGCAAGGTGAATCTGAAGAACATCACCTTCGTGACCACCCCCGTCGACGACAATCCGGCCGACGGCAAGGTGCACAAGACGGTCATCCTGAACAAGCCCAAGGCCGAACCGCTGTTCGCCATGATGCGCCAGGACGTCTCCCTCACCGAGGTGAAGGAGAAGGAGAAGGCCGATCAGGAGAAGGCGGACGCCAAGCAGGCCGCGCTGCTCCAGGGCCCGCGGGCCGAGCCCGCGAACGTGCGCGTCAAGGTGCAGAACGGCAGCGGCCGGATGGGCGCCGCCCAGGAGACCGTCGCCTGGATGCAGAACTCCCAGGGCATGCGCCGCTCGGCCAACGGCGGCAACGCCACCGGCGGCAAGAAGGACAAGACGACGCTGGAGTTCGCGCCCAACCAGGCCGACCAGGCGCGCCGGCTCGCCGACGCCATGGGCCTGCCGGCCGACGCCCTCCACCAGGGTTCGTCCGACGCCGCGCCGACCGCGGAGATGACGCTCGTCCTCGGCGCTGACTTCCAGGGTGCCGGGGTACCCGTGAAGGCGCCGGCCAAGGCGCCGGCGGACATCAAGAAGATCGAAGCGGACGACGAGAATATCTGCGCGAAGTAAACCTGGCTGAAGTGAACCTGACGGCCAGGCTTGTGCATCTCATTACCCGGCAACAGAGTCATCAGGTACATCACGCCTGCCCATCGGGCCGGACGCACCACTAGGGGAGGGCCCGATGCGGCAGAGCAGCGTGCGGGACAAGGCCGCGGACGGCTCCGAGGACGGCAAGAGCGCCAAGAAGTCGTCCAAGGCGGGCAAGGCGGACAGGGATGCCGAGTCGTCCAAGGCGGCAAAGGCCACCAAGGGCGAGATATCCGGCACCCCGTCGACGCGTCGGCGGGGTGTGCGAATAGCCCGCTGGGCCGCGCTCGTCCTCTCCGTGCTCGTCCTCGGCGTCTCGGCCGCCGGGTACTTCTACTACCAGCACCTCAACGGGAACATCCGGAAGAACAAGCTCAACCTGGGCGACAAGCAGCTGGACCGGCCAGCCGCCAACGCCGACGGCCAGCGCCCGCTGAACATCCTGCTCCTGGGCTCCGACAGCCGGGCCGGCAAGGAGAACCAGGACCTGGGCGGCGCCCGCGAGGACGCCGACCGGCCGCCGCTCGCGGACGTCCAGATGCTGCTGCACGTCTCCGCCGACCGCAGCAACATGTCGGTGATCAGCGTGCCCCGCGACACCCGCGTGACCATCCCCAAGTGCACCGACCCCGAGAGCGGCCAGGTCTACAAGGAGACCAGCCGGCAGATCATCAACACCAGCCTGGGCAACGGCGGCCCGGGCTGCACGGTCGCCACCTGGGAGGAGCTCACCGGCATCCCGATCGACCACTTCATGATGATCGACTTCGCCGGCGTGGTGAGCATGGCCGACGCAGTCGGCGGCGTCCCGGTCTGCGTCGACAGCAACATCTACGACAGCAAGTCCGGGCTGCGGCTGCCCCAGGGCACGCACACCGTCAAGGGCGAGCAGGCCCTGCAGTGGCTGCGCACCCGGCACGGCTTCGAGGACGGCAGCGACATCGGCCGCACCCACGCCCAGCACCTCTACATGAACGCGATGGTGCGCCAGCTCAAGTCCGGCACCAAGCTCTCCGACCCGGGCCAGCTCACCGATCTCGCCGAGTCCGCCACCAGGGCGCTGACCGTCGACAAGGACCTGGGCTCGGTCAAGAAGCTCTACGACCTGGGCAACGACCTCAAGCGGGTGCCCTCGGGCCGGATCACCATGACGACCATGCCGTGGGTCTCCGACCCGCAGGACCCGGACGCCCATGTGATCCCCAAGCCGGGCGACGCCGACAAGCTGTTCTCGCTCGTCCGCAACGACATCGCCCTCGACGGCAAGGACCCGAAGAAGGACAAGGCCGCCCCGGCCTCGCCGGCACCCGCCGCCCGCAAGAGCGAGATCGCGCTCACGGTCTTCAACGGCACCGGCACGGTCGTCGCGCCGCCCGTCACCGGACGGGGCGCGGACATCGCCGAGTACCTGGTCAAACAGGGCTTCACCAAGGCCACGGCCGACTCCACGCCGCGGGCCCAGGCGGACACGACGATCACCTACCCGAGGGCCACCGAGCGCGCCGACGCGCTGGCGGTGGCGAAGGCGCTGGGGCTGCCGGAGTCCGCCGTGCGGCACTCCCCGGACGTGCGGCAGATGACGCTGGTGATCGGCGGGGACTGGCGGAAGGGCACGGCCTACCCCCAGGCGGACGCGGCCGACCCGGAGCCGGCGGCGACGCCGTCGGGCTCCCCGAGCGCCACGGCCTCCGGCAAGCCGGACGACAACAAGGCGCCGGAGAGCGCGGATCCCCTCAACGGCGACGACAAGTCGGCCTGCATGAAGGTCAACCCGCTGAACAAGTTCTGAGACGGGCGGTAGCGGGGCGGGCGGTAGCCGGGGCGAGGCCCCCGCTACCGCCTCGGGCCTCCCTCAGGCGCCGGACGGGCTGCGCTTGGTGGCGATGACCCTGCGCGCCAGGGAGCGCGGGCTCGTGAGGAAGCCGTAGCCCCAGGACATGTGCATCGTCGCCAGCGCGACCGGGATGCGGACGCGGGCCGCGAGCGGCAGGCCCTTGCCCGCCGGGACGGAACCCGCCGTGATGGCGGCGAGGTAGCCGCCGGGGACGATCAGCGCCCAGGGGGTGACGGTCGCGCCCACCACCAGGCCCGCCGCGATGGACAGCAGGGCCGCCGGCGGCGCGAGGTAGCGCAGATTGATCGAACCCCGGTGGTAGCGGGCGACGACGTGCCGCCAGCGGCCGTAGTCCTTGTACTGCTTGGCGAGCGCGCGGACGTTCGGGCGCGGGCGGTAGGAGACCTTCAGCTCGGGCGAGAACCAGATCAGCCCGCCCGCCTCGCGGATGCGGAAGTTCAGCTCCCAGTCCTGGGCGCGGATGAACTCCTCGTTGTAACCGCCCTGCCGCTCCAGCGCCTCGCGCCGGAAGACGCCCAGGTAGACGGTCTCGGCGGGGCCCGCCTCGCCGCCCGTGTGGAAGGCGGCGTTGCCGACGCCGACCTTGGAGGTCATGGCCGCGGCGACGGCCTGCTCCCAGGCGTTCTCGCCCTCGGCGTGCATGATGCCGCCGACGTTCTGGGCGCCGGTCTCGTCCAGGAGCCGCACCGCGGTCGCGATGTAGTCGGGCGAGAGCATTCCGTGACCATCCACGCGTACCACGATCGGGTGGCGCGACGCCTTGATCGCGGCGTTCAGCGCGGCGGGCGTGCGACCCGTCGGATTCGGGACGGTATGCACCCGGGAGTCCTCCCGGACGAGCTCCGCGGCGATCTCGTCCGTGCGGTCCGTGGACGGACCGAGGGCGATGACCACCTCCAGCTCCCCGGCATACTCCTGCTCCAGGATGTGCCGTACGGAGGTGCGCAGATGCCGCTCCTCGTTCAGCACCGGCATGATCACGGAAACGGCGGGCGGCTGCTGATCTTGCATGGTTCCCAAGGGGTTACGGGGGTCGGCCCCCGGCTGACGGAATCATTCGGCAATCGTTCGCCACGTTACCCCCATCGGCGGACACCGGGCCGCCCCGCCCGGGTGGCGGGCGGCCGGCGGACGGCGTGGGGCCACGGCCCGCTGATCGTATGGGCATACGGTGCACCCGCTTCGTGCCCGCCCTCGTCGTCGCGGAGGTCCCGGAATGAGCGTACCGATCCGCTCCCCCCGCCCGGCCCGCGGACAGCGGCCCCCCGTCCCGCGCCGCCCGCGCTGGGGGATGCGCCTGGCGACGGCCGCGGCGATGGCGGTGCTGGGCACCGGCGGCATCGGGCACGCGATGGTCACCGGCATCGACGGCGGCATCGGCCGGGTGGACCCCTTCCGGGGACTCTCGGACCGGCCGCACAACGGCAAGGGCATGAACATCCTGCTCGTCGGCACCGACGGCCGCGACAAGATCGGCGAGAGCGAGCGCAGGCGCTTCCATCTCGGCGGCGCGGCCTGCCACTGCACCGACACGATGATGCTGGTGCACCTGTCGGCCGCCCACGACCGGGCCGTCGTGGTGAGCCTGCCGCGCGACACCTACATCGAGCTGCCGGAGCGCACGGACGAGGCCGGCGTCGTCCACCCCGCGCATCCGCAGAAGCTGAACGCCGCCTACACCGAGGGGGGCGCGCCCCTGACCGTCCGGGCGGTCGAGCGGCTGACCGGGGTGCACGTCGACCACTACATGGAGATCGACTTCGTCAGCTTCATGAAGACGGTGGACGTGGTGGGCGGGGTGCCCGTGTGCACGGACCGCCCGCTGCGGGACGCCTACAGCGGGCTCGACCTGCCGGCGGGCACGAGCACGCTGGGCGGCGGTCAGGCACTGCAGTACGTGCGCTCGCGCCATCTCGACGGGGCCGCCGACCTGGGCCGGATGCAGCGGCAGCAGCGGTTCCTGGCCGCGCTGATGCGCAAGGCGGCCGACGACGGGGTGCTGCTGAACCCGGTGAAGTTCCACGACGTCGCCTCGACCGCGCTGGACTCGGTCCGCGCCGACCGCGGCTTCGGCCCGCGCGAGCTCGTCGACCTGGGCCGGGCCATGCGGAACCTGACGCCCGCCTCGGCGGAGTTCACCTCCATCCCGCTCAGCGTGGCGAACTTCCCCGTGCCCCGGGTCGGCTCGACCGTGAAGTGGGACGAGGACGCGGCCGGCCGGATCTTCGAGGCCATGCGCGAGGACCGGCCGATCAACCCGGCGCAGCCGCCCGGCCGGCGCTCCTCGGCGCACGTCGACCGCAGCGGCGACGGGATGGAGGCGGGAGCGGGAGCCGGGGCCGGGCCGGGGGCCGAGGCCGGTGAGCAGCACCCGGCCGGTACACCCGTCGACGTGCCGCCGGAGCAGATCCGGGTGCAGATCCTCAACCCGACGGGACGCCCGGGCCTCGGCCACGCCGCCGACGCGGCCCTGCGCGGGACCGGCTTCACCGGGGCGGGAGCGCCCGTCACGGCGCCGGGCCCGGCCGCACCGCACACCGTGATCAGCTACGACCCGCGCTGGGACCGCTCGGCGCGCTCGCTCGCCGCCGCCCTGCCGGGGGCCGAGCTGCGTCCGGTGCCGGGCCAGGGCCCGCTGATGCGGGTGACGCTCGGCCGCGACTTCACCGGCCCCTCGGCCGTGCACCCGGTGCGGGCGCAGGAGCCGGCCCAGCGGTCCGGGCAGGTGGTCACGGGCGACGAGGAGATCTGCCGGGGCGCGGAGAGCTCCCAGTAGCTCCGGGGATCAGTCCTCGACGCCCTCGGTGGCGCGCTTCTCGCGCAGCTCCATGATCGCGCGGCGCCGGGCGAGCCGGTGCGTGCGGCGGATCTGGGCCTCCTGGTAGCGCTGCCGGTCCTTCTCGGTCTCCGGGAGGACCTGCGGCACGCGGCGGGGCTTGCCGTTCTCGTCGACGGCGGCGAAGACGAGGTAGGCGCTGCCGACCTGGACGGCGGGCGTCGACTCGTTCCACCGCTCGGCGAGCACCCGCACGCCGACCTCCATGGAGGACCGGCCGGTCCAGTTGACCTGCGCCTTCACATGGACGAGATCTCCGACCCGGACCGGTTCGAGGAAGGCCATCTCGTCCATGGAGGCGGTGACCGCGGGGCCGCCCGAGTGCCGTCCGGCGACCGCGCCGGCGACGTCGTCCACCAATTTCATGATCACGCCGCCGTGGACGGTGCCCAGCAGGTTGGTGTCGCTGCCGGTCATGATGTGGGAGAGCGTCGTGCGGGACGCCGACGTCGGCTTGCCCGGTATGTCGGATTCCGGGCTACGGTCCTGAATGGTCATGTCCCCCACTGTATGCGGGCCCGCGGGGAGGGGCCGCTGACCGGGGACGATTGCCACAGCTCTGCAACAGCACCGAACCGATCCTGTTCCCGCCCTGGGTGGAGACACGCCCCAGCAGGCACACTGCGACACATGAGTGAATGGCCCGATGTGCGGAACCCCGAGCGCCGTGACCGGTACGGACGCGGCGGCGGCAGCGCCGAACCGGAGGGCGCCCGTGCCATGCCGCACATCCGGCGTGACACCCCTCCCCCGCAGTACCGCCCGCCCCAGGACTACGACGCCCCGCGCCACGACGACGGCTACAACACGGGCCAGGTCTACGGCCGCGGCATGCCCGGCGGTCCGGGCGGCCCGGGCGGCCCCGGCAGGGGCGGCGGAGGCGGCCCGCACCGGGGCCCGGCCCGCACGGGGGCACCCGACTGGCGGAAGCGCATAAAAATCGGGCTCATAGCCTTCGTCGTCCTGCTGCTCGCCGTCTCCGTGAGCACGTACTTCTGGGCCGACTCCAAGCTGCGCCGCGAGGTGGACCTGAGCAAGGCCGGCGACCGGCCGGCCGCCGGGGAGGGCACGAACTACCTGATCGTCGGCTCCGACAGCCGCGAGGGCCTGTCCGACGACGACAAGCAGGCGCTGCACACCGGCTCGGCCGACGGCAAGCGCACCGACTCGATGATGATCCTGCACACGGGCGACAACGGCACCACCATGCTGAGCCTGCCCCGTGACTCGTACGTCACCATCCCCGCCTTCACCGGGCCGAAGTCCGGCAAGCGCTTCCCCGCCTCGACGCACAAGCTGAACCAGGCGTACTCCGACGGCGGTGCCGAGCTGCTCGTGCAGACCGTCGAGTACAACACCGGGCTGCGCATCGACCACTACGCGGAGATCGGCTTCGGTGGCTTCCGCAATCTGGTCGACGCGCTCGGCGGTGTCGACATGTGCCTGGACAAGCCGGTGAAGGACCGCGACTCGGGCGCGGACTTCAAGGCCGGTTGCCAGACGCTGGACGGCGCCCAGTCGCTGGCCTTCGTCCGCCAGCGCCACCAGGAGGCCGACCAGGACCTCGGCCGCATGCGCAACCAGCAGAAGTTCCTGAACACCCTCGCCAAGCAGGCCGCCTCGCCCTCGACCGTCCTCAACCCCTTCCGGCTCTACCCGGTCATCGGCTCCGGACTCGACACCCTCATCGTCGACAAGGACATGGACCTGTGGGACCTGACCTCGATGTTCTGGGCGATGAAGGGCGTGACGGGCGGCGACGGGCAGCAGCTGACGGTGCCGATCTCCAACCCCAATCTGCCGACGCGCAGCGACGGCGTGGCGGTGAAGTGGGACACGGCCAAGTCGAAGCAGCTCTTCGAGCAGCTGAAGAAGGACGAGAAGGTCACCGTCTCGCAGTAGCCGCCTACTGACCGGGCTCCGGCCCGGTCGCGTCGATCACGGCGAAGACGGCGCCCTGCGGGTCCGCCAGGACGGCCATCCGGCCGGCCTCCATGTCGAACGGCTCCCTGAGCACCGACCCGCCGGCCGATCCCACCTTCTCGGCCGTGCGGTCGGTGTCCTCGACCGAGAAGTACGTCAGCCAGTGCGAGGGGGTGCCGGGCGGCAGCCGGTCCAGGCCCTGCATCCCGCCGACCATCCGCCCGCCGGCGTGCAGCGCGAAGTAGTGCGGGGCGTTCTCCATGGGGCTGACCGTCACATCGAGGGCGGCCGGGTAGAAGCGCCTGGCCGCCTCGGGGTCGGAGGTGTTGAGCTCGCTCCAGATGAGGGAGCCCGGCTCGTTGACGATCTCCGCGCCGGAGAACTCCCCCGCCTGCCACAGCCCGAACACCGCGCCCGTCGGGTCGGCGACCACGGACATCCGGCCGAGCTCCAGCACGTCCATCGGATCCATCATGGACGTCCCGCCGTTGCCGGTGACCTTCCGGTGGACGGCGTCGGTGTCGTCGGCGGCGAGGTAGGTGGTCCACACGGTCGGGGGCGCCGGCTGCCCCTCGGGCGCCATCGCCGTCATGACGCCGGCCACGGCCTTGCCCTTCAGCGTGCACACCGCGTACCCGCCGGTCTCCTCGCCCCCCGGCTCGCCCTGCCAGCCGAAGAGGTCCCGGTAGAAGTCCAGGGCCGCGCGCTGGTCGGGCACCATCAGATCGATCCAGCAGGGCGTGCCGTGCGCGTACGGACTGCTGACCTCGGGCATCTTCGCGGGCCTCCATGGCGTGACGGGCCCCCCTGCCACGCACCACCCTTGCCGCAAGCCGCCGGTCCCGCCACCGGGCGGCGCCCGCAGGGGTCATGCGTCTTCCCTCTCACAGGCACCAGGCGTACTGTCGGCGCCCGATCTGATGCGCCGTCAGCCGTCTCGCGGCCGCGGCGCCGGACGAGAGGGGAACCCCAGGTGTCCCACAGCCCATGCCACCCCGTGCGCCGGGCGGGCGCGCTGGTGCTCTCGACGGCCCTGGCAGGCGGCCTGTCCGCGCTGCTCGCACCGGCCGCGCACGCCGACACGGTCGACGTCGAGTACCACTGCAAGACGCCCATCGGGGACAAGAGCGCCGTCTCCCCCATCGACATCAAGGGTGTCGCGAGCGGCGACGCCTACAAGCTGACCATGTCCTTCCAGAAGGGCGTCTCCTCCAGCCCCGTCGAGCTCGGCAAGGGCGCGATGAAGCCGAGCGCGGTGATCAAGCTGGGCGGGGCGGACTCGGGCACGGTGGCGGTCACCGGACCGCCGAACGACCAGCCGATCCCCGCGAACACGCCCATCAGGATCAGCGATCTGTCCGGGACGTACACGCCGAAGAAGAGCGGCCAGGTGACGTTCACGGCGTCGACGCTCACGATCCTGGCGCTGGGCACGACGACGACGTGCGAGCCGGCGAACAACCCGAAGCCCTCGCTGACGCTGGAGGTCAAGGGGCCGGGTGGGTCGACGGGTGGATCGACCGGTGGGTCGACGGGCGGGGCGACGGGCGGCTCCACGGGCGGGTCGACGGGCGGCTCGACCGGCGGGTCGACGGGCGGCTCGACCGGCGGCTCGACCGGCGGGTCCAGTGCCGGTTCCACCGGCGGGGGCCAGCTGCCGCAGACGGGCCCGGACGACTCGGTGGTGGCGCTCGGGACGCTGGGCGGAACCGTGCTCCTTGCCGGAGTGGGCGGGGCGCTGTGGCTGACGCGGCGGCGCGCGGCGGGGTAGACCGGGGCTCCGCCCCGGACCCCGGACCGCGCTCCGCGCGGTGTCCTCAATCTCCCCCGGCCACCGCTGGGAGGTGCCCCCGGGACGGGCTGAAGAACGTGCGCACATACGCCGCGCTGTTGTGCACCGCACTGACCCCGGTGTCCTGGAGCGCCGGACCCGCGCCGGGCGGTGAGCGCGCGGCCTTCTACCTGGAGGGCCCACCCGGTGCCGTGCTCACGGACAAGCTGTCCGTGAGCAACCCCGACACCCGCCCCCACGACGTCGCGCTGCGGGCGACCGGCTCATGGATCTCGTTCACCCGGCAGCGCGTGACCGTCCCGGCCCGCACCCGGGCCGACGTCCCGTTCACCGTGAGCGTCCCTCCCGGGGCGGGGCCCGGGGATCATCCGGCCGCCGTGGTGGCCGACGGCGACGGGCGGCGGGTCAGCGTGCCCGTCGCCGTCCGGGTGAGCGGGAGCGCGCTGCCGGCGCTCGCGGTCGAGCACGTCCGCGTCAGCGGCACCGGCGACGGCGCGGTCATCCGGTACGCGCTGGTGAACCGCGGCAACACCGTCCTCACCCCCCGGCTGACCATCCACGCCGAGGGGCTCTTCGGCGAGGTCCTGCGCCGCGTCCCCGACGGCGTCCCGGCCGAGCTGGCGCCGGGCCGGAGCGTCCGGCTGTCCCAGCCGTGGCCGGGCGCGCCCGTCCTGGACCGGGTCACGGTGCGGGTCACCGCCGAGGCACCCGGCGCGCAGGAGGTCTCCGCGAGCGGGGCGTACACCCCGCTGCCGTGGCTGTGGCCGGTCCTGGGCGGGCTGGGACTCACGGGAGCGGTCTTCGGCGTGCGCCGGTGGCGCCGACGGGCGCGCGGGACGACGGCATGAGGCGCGCGGGCGCGTGGCTCGGAGCGCTGCTGTTGCTCATCGCGGCGGCCCCCGCAGGGGCGCAGGCGCGTGCCGCCCCGCCGCCCACGGCCGTCGTCGCGCCCCGCGAGGCGCGTCCCGGCGCCCCCGTCACCGTGACCGGCGCCGGCTGGCGGCCCGGGGCGCTGCTGACCCTGCTGGTCTGCGGCCAGAACATGATCGGCGGCACCAACGCGTGCGCGAACGCGGACGGCCGTACGGTCACGGCCGCCCGGGACGGCACGTTCCGCCGCGAGATCCCGGCCGCCGCGCCGCCCCTGCCGTGTCCGTGCGTCGTCCACGTGGCGACCGTCACCGGTGCGGCGGCGGCCGCGGACGCCGCGCTCGTCGTCTCCGGGCACCCCGTGAAGCCGCTGCCGGCGCAGCCGGGCGGGGGGCGGCTGAGCGTGCTGGACGCCCGGCTGGCGGGCTCGAGCGGGCTGCTGACCTGGTTCGGCGCGCCGCCGCGCCGGCGGCTCGTGGTCACCGTCGGCAATCCCGGCTCGGGGCCGGTCCGGGACCCCGTCTTCCGGCTCGGCACGGCGCACGGCGTCCTCGCCCCCTCCTGGGAGGAGCGCCCCTGGCACGGGACGGTGGACGCGGGCCGCAAGGCCGAGATCCCGCTCGGTGTGGAGCTGGCGGCGGGTGCGTACGGGGACTACACGGTGTCGCTGGAGTACGGGGGCCGGGTGCTGGTCGAGCAGCCGTGGGACGTGCCGCGGCCCTGGGGGGTGACGCTCTTCCGGGTCCTGCTGTGCGTGGTCGTGCCGCTCGGGCTGTTCCGGGCGGGCCTGGCCGTCGTGGACCGCGTCCGTCCCCGGACGCCCGCGGCGGCCCCGCCGTCCGAAGAGAAGGCGGGCGACCCGCTGCCCTGGTTCCGCCCCGGCACCGTGGACGAGAAACGCCGGACGGGCTGAGCGGAAACCCGCTCAGCCCGTCCGGTCACACCGTGTCGGGGTGACGTCAGCGAACGTCGCCCATCAGCGCCACGATCTTCTTGCGGTACATCCACACCGCGATACCCGCCAGTGCGGCGAGCGCGGCCTGGAGCAGGATGATCGGGGTGCCGTTGAGGTCCACCTTCGCGATGGAGAGCAGACCCGTGATGCAGTCACCGGCGGTGACGGCGAGGAACCACACGCCCATCATCTGGCTCGCGTACTTCTGCGGGGCCATCTTGGTGGTGAGCGACAGACCGACCGGGGAGAGGCACAGCTCACCCATGGTCTGGATCATGTAGATGGCCAGCAGCCAGGCGGGGCTGACCTTGCTGCCGTCCGAGGCCATGCCCATCGGGACCGCGAAGACGAAGAACGAGGCACCGATGATGACCATGGCCATCGAGAACTTCACGGTGGTGCTCGGCTCGCGGTCGCGGCGGGCCAGGAAGAGCCACAGCCAGGCGAAGACCGGGGCCAGGGCCATGACCCACAGCGGGTTGACCGACTGGAACCAGGTGGACGGGAAGTGCAGGCCGAAGACGTTGTCCGCGGTCTTCTTCTCGGCGAAGGTCGACATCGTCGAACCGGCCTGGTCGAAGATCATCCAGAACACGGCGGCGGCGACGAAGAACCAGATGTAGCCGCTGACCTTGGTCTGCTCGGTCGCCGTGAGCTCCTTGTCGCGCTTGATGCGCAGCAGCACGCCGATCGGGATGAGCAGGCCCGCGACGGTGATCGGGATCAGGGCCCAGTTGATCGTGAAGTGGCCGGTGCCGCCCACGATGCCGTAGAAGACGGCCGCGACGCCGAGCCAGATCAGGCCCTTGGTGAGGGCCGTCTTGCGCTCCTCGGCGGAGAGCGGCTTCGGGACGACGCTGCTCTTCGGGTCCAGGTGGCGGGTGCCGATCAGGAAGAACAGCAGGCCGAGCGCCATGCCGATGGCGGCCAGGGCGAAGCCCAGGTGCCAGTTGACCTCCTGGCCGACGGTGCCGATGACCAGCGGGGCGGCGAAGGCGCCGACGTTGATGCCGATGTAGAACAGCGTGAAGCCGCCGTCCCGGCGCGGGTCCTGCGGACCGTTGTAGAGGTGGCCGACCATCGTGGAGATGTTGGCCTTCAGCAGACCGGAACCGATCGCCACCAGCGCGAGGCCGGCGAAGAAGGTCGGCTTGCCGGGGATCGCCAGCAGCAGGTGGCCGGCCATGATCGTGCTGGCCGCGATGGCGACCGTCTTGCGCGGGCCCCAGACGCGGTCACCGAACCAGCCGCCGGGCATGGCCAGCAGGTACACCATGGCCACGTAGACGGAGTAGATGGCCACCGAGCTGGCCTCGGGCATCGCCAGACCGCCGCCCTGGCTGCCGGGCTTGGCGTCGGGGCCGCCGGCGATCAGGTAAACGACGAGCAGGGCTCGCATGCCGTAGTAGGAGAAGCGCTCCCACATCTCGGTCATGAAGAGGGGGGCCAGGCCTCGGGGGTGGCCGAAGAAGGTCTTGCCGCCGGCGGCGGGAGAAAGCTTCTCCTGCTCGGCCGCGCCCTTCGTCAGGCTGGACGCCATGGTCGATCCTTGTGTGCTCGGGACGCTGGGGGTGGAGCTGGTGCGCGCCCGGGTGGGGGTTGGCCGGCACCGGCACCGCACTGCTCCGCACCCCTACTCCCGAGGGGCTCGACGCCTCTGTTGAGGAATCCGCGGTTCAGCCGTGCGCCGGGATCCACGCCCCTGCGCTCCCTCGCGCGGGGACCCGGCCGACAGGTCATTCACTAGTCACAAGACTGGATGATCCAGTCCCGCGCACAACAGAGACCTCCGGCGGATGTGTCAGGCCGAAGGTCCCCCGGTAGTGCTACAGACGTCCCAGCACCATACGTCACACCCCGGCCCGATACGGAAGGAGTTGAGACATGGATCACAGGCGAAGCTGGAACCGTTCGCACACATTCGAAGGTGATAGCACTTCTGGTGAAGTGTTGCCCTTGGTAGCCCCGAGTACACCTCTGACGTGCGCCGGAGCGGACTACCATCACCCCATGACCCGAGTACTGCTCGCCGAGGATGACGCTTCCATCTCGGAGCCGCTCGCACGCGCGCTGCGCCGCGAGGGATACGAGGTGGAGGTGCGTGAAGACGGTCCCACGGCACTCGACGCCGGTCTCAAGGGCGGTGTGGATCTCCTCGTCCTCGACCTCGGGCTGCCCGGTATGGACGGTCTGGAAGTGTGCCGCCGGCTGCGCACCGAGGGCCACGGCTTCCCCGTCCTGGTGCTCACCGCCCGGGCGGACGAGGTGGACACCGTCGTCGGCCTGGACGCCGGCGCCGACGACTACGTCACCAAGCCCTTCCGGCTGGCAGAGCTGCTCGCCCGGGTCCGGGCCCTGCTCCGGCGCGGCACCGCCGAGAGCCAGCAGCAGCCGCCGGCCACGCACGGCGTCCGGATCGACGTGGAGTCCCACCGCGCCTGGATGGGCGACGAGGAACTTCAGCTCACCGCCAAGGAATTCGACCTCCTGCGCGTCCTGGTCCGCGACGCCGGCCGGGTCGTCACCCGCGACCAGCTGATGCGCGAGGTCTGGGACACCACCTGGTGGTCCTCCACCAAGACGCTGGACATGCACATCTCCTGGCTCCGCAAGAAGCTCGGGGACGACGCGGCCAACCCCCGCTACATCGCCACCGTCCGCGGCGTCGGCTTCCGGTTCGAGAAGAGCTAGAGCGGAAGCCGGGGCACTCCTGAAAGAACTCGCACCGTGCGCCGCCGACTGATCAACTCCACGCTCGCCGTCGTCCTGGTCGTGATCGCCGTCTTCGGGATCTCGCTCGTGATCGTCGAGACCCGCACGATCGAGAGCAGCGCCCAGGAGAGCGTGCAGTCCGAGGCCGTCCGCCTCGTCAGCATCGTCGACAGCCGGCTGGTCGGCGGCGAGCGCGTCGAGTCCGGGGTGCTGCGTGAGCAGATCACCCCCGAGCGGTACGCCCGGGTCGAGATCCCCGGCCGCGCCCCCATCGAGATCAACTCCCGCCCCGAGGGTGGCGTGATCACCGCCACGCAGAAGGGCGAGCAGGGCGAGACCGTACGGGTCGAGGAGTCCCGTTCGACGGTCAGCAAGGAGGTCGGCCGCACGCTGCTGGTCATCCTCACCGTCGCGCTGCTGGCCGTCGTGGCCGCCGTCTTCCTGGCCGTGCGCCAGGCCAACCGGCTCACCGCCCCGCTCACCGACCTCGCCGAGACGGCCGAGCGGCTCGGCTCCGGCGACCCGCGCCCCCGCCACCGCCGCTACGGGGTCCCCGAGCTGGACCGGGTGGCCGATGTGCTGGACGGCAGTGCCGAGCGGATCGCCCGTATGCTCACCGCCGAGCGCCGGCTCGCCGCCGACGCCTCGCACCAGCTGCGCACGCCGCTGACCGCGCTGTCCATGCGGCTGGAGGAGATCACCCTCACCGACGACCCGGAGACGGTCAAGGAGGAGGCGACGATCGCGCTGACACAGGTGGAGCGGCTCACCGACGTCGTCCAGCGGCTGCTGACGAACTCGCGCGACCCGAAGACGGGTTCGGCGGTCACCTTCGACCTCGACGAGGTCATCAAGCAGCAGATCGAGGAGTGGCGGCCCGCCACCCGCAGCGGGGGCCGGGCCCTGGTCCGCTCCGGCAAGCAGGGCCTGCGCGCGGTCGGCACGCCCGGCGCGGTCGCCCAGGTGCTGGCCACGCTGATCGAGAACTCGCTGATGCACGGGGACGGCACGGTCGCCCTGCGCACGCGTGTCACGGGCAACCAGGCGGTCGTGGAGGTCTCCGACGAGGGCCCCGGCGTACCGCCGGACCTGGGCTCGCGGGTCTTCGAGCGAACGGTCAGCGGCCGCAACTCCACGGGCCTGGGCCTGGCGGTCGCCCGCGACCTCGCGGAGGCGGACGGGGGCCGGCTGGAGCTGCTCCAGCAGTATCCGCCGGTGTTCGCGCTCTTCTTGAGCCGCGAAGCGGATCAAGACGACTAGAGGGGCTTGAGCCGCGAAGCGGGCCAGGAGGACCAACGGGGCTTGAGCCGCGAAGCGGGCCGGGACGACCAGCGGGGCTTGAGCCGCGAAGCGGGCCGGGACGACCAGCGCGTTACTTGCGCGCCTCCACGCGCTGCGGCCGCGGCACCTCCGCCAGGAAGGACTCGGCCGTCTCCACGGCCTCGCGGGCCGGCAGGGCCCGGAACACCCAGGTGCGGTAGGACCAGAAGCGGAAGACCGTGCCGAGGCCGAGCCCGATCACGTTCTTGGCGATGTTGTCCGCGAGCGGGGACGTGAGCCCGAGCCCGTAGTGGGACAGCCCGAGGATGCCGTTCTCGATCACGAGGCCGACGCCGCTGAAGAGCAGGAAGAGCGGCAGCTCGCGGCTGCGCCGGGTCCGGTCGCTGTCGCGGTACGTCCAGTAGCGGTTGCCGACGTAGTTGGTCGCGATCGCGACGACCGTCGCGAGGACGCCGGAGCGCACCACCGCGAGGTGGAGGCCGTGCCGGCACAGGTTGAAGACGATGAAGTTGACCACGAATCCGATGGCGCCGACGGCGCCGAACTTCGCGATCTCGCGGACCAGCCGCTCCAGCCGGGAACGCACTGTGCGCCGTTGATTCATAACGATCGTCGGGCTCCGTCGATGGGCGTCTGGATGGCGTGGGGCAGCCCTCATGCTAACCAGCCCGCCCCGGTGGCGGCTGGGGAGAGGGGATGAACGGGCGGCGAACGCGGGTCCCGGCACTGCGTATCGGCCAGTGATCCACTGCCGGAAACGTCCCGGAACGACGGATTCCGTCGTTGGACGATCATCCATGAGCGGTCAGGATGGTTCGTGCGTACGGATACTCTGGGGGCGTGACGTTTCCGGTAGTCGGCATGGTCGGCGGCGGCCAGCTCGCCCGCATGACCCACGAGGCGGGCATCCCCCTCGGCATCAGGTTCAAGCTGCTCAGCGATACCCCGCAGGACTCGGCGGCCCAGGTGGTGAGCGAGGTCGTCATCGGCGACTACCGCGACCTGGACACCCTTCGTGCTTTCGCACAAGGCTGTGATGTGATCACCTTCGATCACGAGCACGTTCCGACCGAACACCTGCGTGCCCTGGAGGCCGACGGCATCCCCGTCCGCCCGGGGCCCGACGCGCTGGTGCACGCCCAGGACAAGGGCGTGATGCGGGCGAAGCTGACCGAGATCGGGGTGCCCTGTCCCCGGCACCGGATCGTGGCCGATCCGGCCGACGTGGAGCGCTTCGCCACCGAGGGCGAGGGCTTCCCGGTGGTCCTGAAGACCGTGCGCGGCGGCTACGACGGCAAGGGCGTGTGGATCGTGCGCTCCCCCGCCGACGCCGCCGACGCCTTCCGGGCCGGCGTGCCCGTGCTCGCCGAGGAGAAGGTCGACTTCACCCGCGAGCTCGCCGCCAATGTCGTCCGCTCCCCGCACGGCCAGGCCGTCTCGTACCCCGTCGTCGAGTCGATCCAGGTCGACGGCGTGTGCGACACGGTGATCGCGCCGGCGCCCGGGCTGCCCCCCGGGCTGTCCGCCGAGGCGCAGCAGATGGCGCTGAAGATCGCCCAGGAGCTGGGCGTGGTCGGCCATCTGGCCGTGGAGCTCTTCGAGACCCGCGACGGCCGGGTCCTCGTCAACGAGCTGGCCATGCGGCCGCACAACTCCGGGCACTGGACCCAGGACGGCGCGATCACCTCGCAGTTCGCCAACCACGTCCGGGCCGTGCTCGACCTCCCGCTCGGCGATCCGCGCCCGCGCGCGAAGTGGACCGTCATGGCCAATGTTCTCGGCGGCGACTATCCGGACATGTATTCCGCGTACCTCCATTGCATGGCGCGGGACCCCGGACTGAAGATCCATATGTACGGCAAGGACGTGAAGCCCGGCCGCAAGGTCGGACACGTCAACACTTACGGCGACGATCTGGCGGACGTGCGCGAGCGCGCGCGCCACGCCGCCGGCTATCTGCGAGGAACGATCACGGAATGAGCTCCCCCCGCTCCCCCCTCATCGGCATCGTCATGGGCTCCGACTCGGACTGGCCCGTCATGGAGGCCGCCGCCAAGGCGCTCGACGAGTTCGAGGTCCCCTACGAGGTCGACGTCGTCTCCGCGCACCGCATGCCGCGCGAGATGGTCGAGTACGGGGAGCGGGCCGACGGCCGCGGCCTGAAGGCGATCATCGCGGGCGCGGGCGGAGCCGCCCATCTGCCGGGCATGCTGGCCTCCGTCACGCCGCTGCCGGTCATCGGCGTGCCGGTGCCGCTGAAGTACCTGGACGGCATGGACTCGCTGCTGTCGATCGTGCAGATGCCGGCCGGCGTGCCGGTCGCCACGGTCTCCGTCGCCGGCGCGCGCAACGCCGGGCTGCTGGCCGTGCGGATGCTCGCCGCGCACGACCCGGAACTGCGCGCCCGCATGCGCCACTTCCAGGAGGAGCTCAACGAGCAGGCCACCGAGAAGGGCCGGCGGCTGCGCTCCAAGGTCCAGGGCTCGCTCGGCTTCGGGTTCGGCAAGTGAGTGCCGCGGAGGGCGCGGTGGGCGCCGAGCTCGCCCGCGCCCGGGAGCTGCTGGCCGCGCACCCGGTCGTCGACGGCCACAACGACCTGCCGTGGGCGCTGCGCGAGCACGTCCGCTACGACCTCGACCGCCTCGACGTCGCCGCGGATCAGAGCGGCGTCCTCCACACCGATCTGCCCCGGCTGCGGGCGGGCGGGGTGGGCGCCCAGTTCTGGTCGGTGTTCGTCCGCGCGGACATGGCCGGGGACGACGCGGTCTCCGCGACGCTGGAGCAGATCGACGTCGTACGGCGGCTCGTCGACCGGCACCCGGACGAGCTGCGGCTCGCCCTCACCGCCGACGACATGGAGGCCGCGCGCGCCGAGGGCCGCATCGCGTCCCTGATGGGCGCCGAGGGCGGCCACAGCATCAACTGCTCCCTCGCCACGCTGCGCGCCCTGCACCGGCTCGGCGTGCGCTACATGACGCTCACCCACAACGACAACGTCCCGTGGGCGGACTCGGCGACGGACACGCCCGTGGCGGGCGGCCTGACGCGCTTCGGCGAGGAGGTCGTCCGCGAGATGAACCGCCTCGGCATGCTCGTCGACCTCTCGCACGTATCCGCCGACACCATGCGGGACGCCCTGCGGGTCAGCGAGGCACCGGTCGTCTTCTCGCACTCCTCCGCGCGCACGGTCTGCGACCACCCACGCAACGTCCCCGACGACGTCCTCGCCGCGCTCGCGGCGAACGGGGGCGTCGCCATGGCGACGTTCGTCCCGAAGTTCATCCTGCCCGCCGCGATCGAGTGGACCCGGCAGGCGGACGAGAACATGCGCGCCCACGGCCTGCACCCCCTCGACACCACCCCCGGGGGCATGGCGGTCCAGCGCGCCTTCGAGGCGGACCACCCGCGCCCGCGCGCCACGGCCGCGACGGTCGCCGACCACCTCGACCACATGCGCGAGGTCGCCGGCATCGACCACATCGGCGTGGGCGGCGACTTCGACGGCACCGCCTTCACCCCGGACGACCTCGCGGACGTCGCGGGCTACCCCAACCTGCTCGCCGAGCTCCTGCGCCGGGGCTGGTCGGACGCCGACCTGGCGAAGCTGACCTGGCGGAACGCGGTGCGCGTGCTGCGCGACGCGGAGGCCGTCTCCAGGGACCTGCGCGCGGTGCGGGAGCCGTCGATCGCGACGATCGACCAGCTGGACGGCTGAGTCACGGTCCGCCGCCGCGGCCGCGTGCGGCGGGCCCTCAGTCCGGGTTCCGCGTCCTGAGGGCGTCCTGGGACGCGACGTACTTCAGCATGAGGCGGGCGAACTCCAGGCGTTCCGCCTCGGCCCAGTCCGCCGTGACGTGTTCGAAGGCCGCGCGCTGGTTGCGACGCAGACGGGCCATCAGCTCCCGGCCCTCCGGCGTGAGGTGCAGGACCGTGCGGCGGCCGTCCTGCTGGGAGGCGGCGCGCAGCAGGTAGCCGGCGGAGATGCAGTCGGAGACCATACGGCTGGCCACCGAGGGGTCCGTGCCCAGGTGCGCGGCCACCGCCCCCACCGTCACCTCGCGGGCGTCGTCCTGCTCGGCCTCCAGGACGTGGTGGAGGACCAGGGTGCGCGTCAGGTCCTTCTGCGACATCGGGTTCTCGATCTCCAGGAGCGAGGACCGCCGCAGTCTGCCGAACGCCGGGCCGACGGCGTCGAGCAGCGCTTCCGCCGACTCCGGTTCGTGCTTCGTCATGCATTCCACCTTACGCACTGGCTGCGACCCTCCAAGGATATGTCTGTTGACACGCAATTGCATGCATGCTTGCATGCAATTGCAGTCAGTCAACTATCTCAGGAGCCCCTGTGACCATCCTTGTCACCGGCGGGCGCGGCACCGTCGCCCAAGCCGTCATCGCCCGCCTGCACGCGGCAGGCGCCCCCGTCCGCGCCGCCAGCGCCCGGCCCGACGAGCTCACCGTCCCGGTCGGCGTCGAGACCGCCGAACTCGTCCTCGACCGGCCCGCGACCTTCGCCCCCGCCCTCCGGGGCGTCCGCCGCGTCTTCCTCTACCCCGAGCCCGCCGACGTCGAGGAGTTCGTCAAGACCGCCGAGGCCGCCGGAGTCGAGCACGTCGTCCTGCTCTCCTCGTCCACGGCCGCCGGACCCGGCGCGGAGGACGACCCGCTCGCGCACCACAACCTCACCGTCGAACGCGCCCTCGCCGCCTCCCGGCTCGCCTGGACGTTCCTGCGCCCGGATGCCTTCGCCGGCAACGCCCTGCACTGGGCGCACGCCCTCACCCGCTCACTGCCCGTCCGGCTGCCCTTCCCCGGCGCGCAGGTCGCGGCGATCCACCCGCACGACATCGCCGACGTCGCCGTCGAGGCCCTGACCGGCGACGCCTTCACCGGCCGTGCCGTCACCCTCACCGGCCCCGAGTCGCTCACCTTCCGCGAGCAGCTGGCCGTCATCGCCGACGTCACCGGCCAACCGGTCACCGTCGAGGAGATCAGCCGCGCCGAGGCCGAGCAGCAGATGACCGCCCGCATGCCGGCGGCGTACGTGGCCTCCCTGCTCGATCTGTGGGAAGCCGCCTGCGACGGCCCCGCCGCCCTCGCGGACACCACCGCGACCCTGCTCGGCCGCCCCGCCCGGACCTTCCGGCAATGGGCCGAGGAGAACGCCCACGCCTTCATGGCGCCCCGCGAGGACGCGCAGCCGAAGCCCCGGCCCATCGGCTACTGGCTCAGGCGCGCCGACAAGGCGCTCACCGGCGCGATGGACGCCCTGCTCGCGGACCACGGCCTCACCCGGCTCGGCTGGCAGGTCCTCAACGTCGTCGCCGACGAGGAGCGGGCCACCGACGCCCGTGTCCTGGAGGTGATGGCCGTCCACGCCGACGCCGCCACCCTGACCGCCGTCGTCGAGAAGGCGGTCGCCGGCGACTGGCTCACCCGCCCGGCGCCCGGACGGCTCGCACTGACCGGCGACGGCCGCGCCCGGCTCACCGAGGTCGGCGCCCGCGTCGGCTCCTTCCGCGAACTGGCTTCGGCCGGCATCTCCCCGGAGGAGTACCGCACCGCCATGAGCGTCCTGGAGCGGCTGGCCGCCAACGCGGAGGCCGCCCTGCCGCAAGGGCGCTAGCGCCGGACCCCTGGGACGCTACGCCTTGGGACGCCCCAGCGCCCGGTACGTCCACCCCGCCGCGCGCCAGACCGCGGGGTCCAGCGCGTTGCGCCCGTCCAGCAGGCGCCGCTCGGCCACGACCTCGCCGAGGGCCGCCGCGTCCAGCTCGCGGAACTCCCGCCACTCCGTGAGGTGCAGCACCACGTCCGCCCCCCGGCACGCCTCCAGCGCGCTCGCCGCGTAGGCGAGGGTCGGGAAGACCCGGCGGGCGTTCTCCATGCCCTTGGGGTCGTAGATGGTGACCTGCGCGCCCTGGAGGTGGATCTGGCCCGCGACGTTGAGCGCGGGCGAGTCCCGGACGTCGTCCGAGTCCGGCTTGAAGGTGGCGCCGAGGACCGCGACCCGCTGCCCCAGGAAGCTGCCGCCGACCGTCTCGCGGGCGAGCTCGACCATGTGGGAGCGGCGGCGCATGTTGATGGAGTCGACCTCGCGGAGGAAGGTCAGCGCCTGGTCGGCGCCGAGCTCCCCGGCGCGGGCCATGAAGGCGCGGATGTCCTTCGGCAGGCAGCCGCCGCCGAAGCCGATGCCGGCGCGCAGGAACTTCTTGCCGATGCGCTCGTCGTGGCCGATGGCCTCGGCCAGCTTCGCGACGTCTCCGTCGGCGGCCTCGCAGACCTCGGCCATGGCGTTGATGAAGGAGATCTTCGTGGCGAGGAAGGAGTTCGCGGCGGTCTTGACCAGCTCGGCGGTCGGATAGTCGGCGACGACGAAGGGCGAGCCCTCGTCGATGGGAGTGGCGTAGACCTCGCGCAGCAGCTTCTCCGCGCGCTCGCCGGCGACACCGACGACGATGCGGTCCGGGTGCAGCGTGTCCTGGACGGCGAAGCCCTCGCGCAGGAACTCGGGGTTCCAGGCGAGCTCCACGTCCGCGCCCGCCGGGGCCAGCTCGGCGAGCAGACCGGCCAGGCGCGCCGCGCTGCCGACCGGGACGGTGGACTTGCCGACGACCAGGGCGGGCCGGTGCAGCCGGGGGGCCAGGGAGGTGACGGCGCTCTCGACGTACGACATGTCGCAGGCGTACTCGCCGTGCTTCTGCGGGGTGTTCACGCAGATGAAGTGCACGTCTCCGAACTCGGCGACCTCGTCCCAGGACGTGGTGAAGCGCAGCCGCCCGGTCGAGCCCTCGATTCCGGCGACGTGCCGGCGCAGCAGCTCCTCCAGCCCGGGCTCGTACATGGGGACCTCGCCCCGCTCGAGCATCGCGATCTTCTCGGGCACCACGTCGAGGCCCAGGACCTCGAACCCGAGCTCGGCCATGGCCGCGGCGTGCGTGGCGCCGAGGTATCCGGTGCCGATCACGGTGATCTTGGGGGCCATGCGGTGCTCCATGTGCTGCTGTCGGTACGGCCTGCTGGACTGCGGTGCCCGAGCATAGTCGGGGCCCGGTCGGGGGAGCGTCAGGGAGAGGCCACAGGGGTTTCGCGGCTGTCGGCAAACTCACGTACCCGCATTCCCGCGGCCACCCCTAGAATCTTGGTTACTAAACGGTAGTTAACGCGCTCTGGGGAGTACACCTTGGCGGGATCAAAGGACTTCGACCTGTACCGGCCGTCCGAGGAGCACGATGAGCTCCGCAAGGTCGTGCGCTCGCTGGCCGAGGCGAAGATCGCCCCGTTCGCCGCCGAGGTGGACGAGGAGGGCCGCTTCCCGCAGGAGGCCCTGGACGCCCTCCGCGCGGCCGACCTGCACGCGGTGCACGTCCCCGAGGAGTACGGCGGCGCGGGCGCCGACGCCCTGGCCACCGTGATCGTGATCGAGGAGGTGGCCCGTGTCTGCGCCTCCTCCTCCCTCATCCCGGCCGTCAACAAGCTCGGCTCGCTGCCGGTGATCCTCTCCGGCTCCGAGGAGCTGAAGAAGAAGTACATGGGCCCGCTCGCCAAGGGCGACGCGATGTTCTCGTACTGCCTGAGCGAGCCCGACGCGGGCTCGGACGCGGCCGGCATGAAGACCCGTGCCGTGCGCGACGGCGACTTCTGGGTGCTCAACGGCGTCAAGCGCTGGATCACCAACGCCGGCGTCTCCGAGTACTACACGGTCATGGCCGTCACCGACCCGGAGAAGCGCTCGAAGGGCATCTCCGCCTTCGTCGTCGAGAAGTCCGACGAGGGCGTCTCCTTCGGCGCGCCGGAGAAGAAGCTCGGCATCAAGGGCTCGCCGACCCGCGAGGTCTACCTGGACAACGTCCGCATCCCCGCCGACCGCATGATCGGCGAGGAGGGCACCGGCTTCGCGACCGCGATGAAGACCCTGGACCACACCCGCATCACCATCGCGGCCCAGGCCCTCGGCATCGCGCAGGGCGCCCTCGACTACGCCAAGGGCTACGTCCAGGAGCGCAAGCAGTTCGGCAAGCCGATCGCCGACTTCCAGGGCGTCCAGTTCATGCTGGCCGACATGGCCATGAAGCTGGAGGCGGCCCGCCAGCTGACCTACGCGGCCGCGGCGAAGTCCGAGCGCGTCGACTCCGACCTGACCTTCTACGGCGCGGCGGCCAAGTGCTACGCCTCCGACGCCGCCATGGAGATCACCACCGACGCCGTCCAGCTGCTCGGCGGCTACGGCTACACCCGTGACTACCCGGTGGAGCGCATGATGCGCGACGCCAAGATCACGCAGATCTACGAGGGCACGAACCAGGTGCAGCGCATCGTGATGGCGAGGAACCTGCCGTAGCGGCATTTCGCAGGTCAGGGGCAGTCTTCCGCTGTCGGAACGGCTGCCCTGGGCTTCGGTCCGTTCCGGCCCGGTCGTGGCCGTCCCTGGGCGTCATGCTGGGGAAATCCTGGGCTGACGCTGGGGTGAAAATGCCTGCTGACCTGCGAGGCAACCAACAAACGCCCCTGCCGTTCCTGGCAGGGGCGTTGGTTGGTCGCTGGACGCTCACACGAGGCTGATCCCAGCTTTGGCCTTGATGGTGTCTACCGCCTCTTCGGTGAGCCAGCGGAGGGGGACCACGGTCCACCTCTCGCCCTTGCGCATGACCACGGCGTTGCCGTCCCCGGTGCGTCCGACGTGAACGAAGCCGTGATCACGTCGCAGGTCTTTCGCCAGGTTCTCGCCGTGGATCACGGGTGTTACTTCCCTTCGCGGTCCTCGTCGTCAGCCATGCTGCTGTGAACGTCACCGTTCTGCGAGACCCGGGTGTCGGGGTCGGTGGCCTGACCCTGGTTGGCCTGCGGGTCCCATTCGTCTTCGTTCTTCTTACCCATTTTCGCGTGCTCCCTCTTGTAGGACACCAGGGCACAGGGAACCGACCCTGTGCCGTTGCGCGACCCGCCCCGGCCTCTCGACCTGTCCAGGGTTCCCACGACCGGGGTGGGGGTCTCTACTCGGCGCGGACCACCATCGCGAACGACGTTCGGATCCGCCGAAAGCCGGAGTGTCCGGACCGGCCCGTGTGGCTCATGCACTCCACGTCGACGGCCGCCGACTCGTCAGCGGAGGTCACCTTCCACTTGCAGTGCAGGCACTCGGCCTCAAAGGTCACGTCTGTATCGGGGTGCTCGGTGATCCTTTGCACCACGTACCGCATGACTGCCTTGATGCTCACAGCCCGCTCCTACGGCTCCGCCGATTGGCTTCGGCGACCTTGGCGGTCAGCCCTTCGGGGGACGGTTCCGCCGGGGGCTCGTAGTCCGGGCAACGTCGGTCCCTGCATTGGCATCTGGGCCACTTGAGGCCATCGCTGGGTGCGAGGTCGGCTTCCTCCGGGCCACGACCGGACTTGCGCACCAGGAGTACACCGCCGACACCGAAGGCTCCGGAGAGCTGTGACAGGAAGCGTCGCGCTTCCCCGCTGCTCATGTGGTCAGCCGGTCCGATGTCGTGCGCCTCGTTGCCGCCCACCATGGCCGCCCTCCTGATCGATTCCACGTCGATGTGACGACCGTAGGAATCGGGGAGCGTCGGGCTCCACAAACTTGCATGAGCTTGCACGCCAATTGGCCTGGCTCATGGCGGTATTGACGCCATCTCTCCAGGTCGAAGAAGCTGATGCAAGCCCGAGCAAGTACCTGGACCAGGGAGCCTGCCATGGCCGTAGAGTTCGTTGGGATCGACCCCAACACCGACCGGGACCACTGCCCTACCGTGTGGGCGGACGCGGAAGCTCAGGAGATCTTGCTGCAGGGGTGGCAGCCGAGCCCGGAGACTCAGGCGGAGTGCGAAGGAACCAGCCCCGCAAACGGTCCGGTGCCTGACAACGAGGCCATCGTCAGGATTCCGGCCCGCATGATTCCGATGATCAGGGAGGCGTGTGATGCCGTCGAGCGTGCCCAGCTTCGCTGAGCTGCTTGGCCAGTGCCAGCGATCCGCCGTCCACCTGGAACTTCGTGACTCGTACGCTGCCACGGACCGGTTCAAGGCGTGGAAGCGTGGCGAGCGGATCAATTGGGAGGATCGCGAGTCCTGGTGGCATCCCTATGACCAGCTGATCGCGGACACAGTGTCCAGGGGCGTGGTGATCCGCAGGGCTCGGGTGATCTCCGAGCCGGTATCGGACTACATCCGGTGGGAGCACTACGTCACCCATGCCAACGTCACGGCCGGTGAGGTAGTCCGCTGGCTGCCACGGCGGCTGGCCACGGCTATCGCCCTGCCGGGGAATGACTTCTGGCTGTTCGATGATGCGCTGCTCCGGGTGCATCACTTCTCAGGTGACGGTGCGGTCGTGGAGGACGAGATCACGGCGGATGCGGAAGCCGTGAAGCTGTGCTCCACTGCCTTCGAAGCAGTTTGGGCGCGAGCGATCCCGCACCACCAGTACCAGGTCTGAGGAAAGCCGGCTCCATGCCCCCGCACCCCTCTTCACACGTCCAGAAGGCCCGCGAGGATCTTGCAGGGCGTCTGCGTGAGATCCGGAAGGACGCCGGGATCAGCGGGCGGGAGCTGGCCGTCAGGTGCGGTTGGTCGGAGTCGAAGTCGTCCCGGATTGAGAACGCCAAGACACCTCCCTCCGATGCGGATATCCGAGCCTGGTGCCAGGCCTGCGCCGCCGACGATCAGACGCCTGACTTGATCGCGGCAAACCGGCAGTCCGCAGATGCTCATGTGCAGTGGAAGCGTCTCCAGCGGACCGGCCTCCGGCGGCTGCAGGAGGCCACAGGGGACCTGTACCAACAAACTAAGACCTTCCGGGTCTACGTCTCCGACGTGATACCCGGTTTCCTTCAGACCTCTGGATACGCCGCTGCTCTGCTGTCGTCCATCGCGGGTTTCCGGGGCACTCCGGATGATGTGAGCGATGCCGTGGAGGCCCGCATGAGACGTAACGCGGTGCTGACCAGTGGTGCACACCGGTTCTCGTTCGTGCTGGAGGAGTCGGTCTTGCGGTACCGGCTGTGCAGCGCTGAAACCATGGCCGCACAGCTCGGCCACTTGCTCGGGGCCATGGACCTTCAGAACGTCGCCGTGGGCATCATTCCGTTCTCGACACAACGGCACGTGTGGCCCATGCCGACCTTCACCATCTTCGATGAAGGCAGGGTGCACGCGGACACGCTGGATGCTGCTTCCACGCTCACACAGCCCAGCCAGGTCGAGCTGTACGCCCGTGCCTTCGGAGCTCTCTCGCAGCAGGCCACAAGAGGAGCGGCGGCCCGTGCCCTCATTGCGGGAGCGGTGGCATCCCTGGGCTGACCAGCAAGGGCGGCGCCCGGCAGGCGGCGCGGGGTGCGCGGGACGCCTACACCGGGCCGGCCAGCTCCGCCCAGACCGTCTTGCCCATGCCGCGGTCGTGCCGCACGACGCCCCAGTCGAGGCAGAGCCGCTGCACGATGAACATCCCGTGGCCGCCGGGGCGGCCCGCGCGGTGCGGGGTGCGGGGGGCCGGGGTGCCGGTGCCGAGGTCGGAGACCTCCAGGCGCAGCACCTTGCCCGCGCGGCTGACGCGCAGCTCCTCGGGGCCGTCCGCGTGCAGGCACGCGTTGGTGACGAGCTCGGAGACGACCAGCAGCACGTCCTCGGCGGCGGCCCGGTGGTCGGCCGAGGCGGCGGGGAGCCAGCCCCAGTCGTAGAGCGCCTGGCGGGTGAAGTCCCGGGAGAGGGGCACCGCGCCGCTGGCGCCCGCCAGGGGGAGCTTGCGGGCCTGCCCGGCCGGCCCGGAGGAGCTGGCCGGCGGGGCGGCGGCCGGGCCGTCTCCCGCCGCCTGGGGGCCCGGCTCGTCCGGCGACGGCGGGGAGGGCCGGGTGGTGCTCATCAGCGCTTCACCTCACCGAGTCGCCGATTCGAAAAATGATGGTCATCTCACACACGTCAAGGGATTCAGCAGTCTCCTGCCCGGACGAACCGCAAGAACACCCCCCGATTCGATCCGGCCCTGTGACTCACGCAACGCGTGAGACATCGCCCAGGGCACGGCGCGATCTTCCGGAATTCAGTCGGCCAGGGCCGAGTCGAGCGTGTCGTGCACGGTGAAGACGGCTCCCGCTCCCGTGATCTCGAAGACCCGGGAGACGGCGGGCCGCATGGCCACCAGATGGACCGAACCGCCCGCCGCCTCGGCCTTCAGCCGGGCGCCGAGCAGGACGTTCAGCCCGGTCGAGTCACAGAACTCCAGCTTCGAGCAGTCGATCACGCAGCGCACGGCGCCCGCGTCGACGCAGTCGTCCAGCACTTCGCGCAGCACGTCCGCCGTACTGTGGTCGAGCTCACCACCGGGCGTGAGGATCGCGCTGCCGCCGAGGCGCCGGAACTCCACATGCAAGCGGCCCCTGCTGACGCTCTCGGCCTTGCCCCCGGTGTCCCCGCACTCCATGCGCATCCCTTCGTGGTTACCCGCGTGACGCTGCGGAAACCCTACGCCTTCAATACGGGCGCCGGAAGCCAAACTTCCATCGATTATGGACAGATACGGACATAGCGCACTTGCCATCGGAAGGTGAACCCAGGTACGGCTAGTAGAGGACATCCACCACAGACGGCTTTGGAGGCGCCGCAAACCGCAGCAGAGGCGTAAGGGCATCGGCAGCCACATGCCGAGAACGATGGAGGAGACTATGTCACCCCGGCTCGACGAACAGCGTCCCGTAGAGGTCCACGCAACCGACCGCCTTCGGGAAACCGCCTCGTCGGCGACCACACCCGAGCAGACCGGCCACCCGGCCGACCCCGGACCCGACCGACCCGACGGGCTCGACGGGCTCGACGGGCTTCCGGAGATCCCCCCGTTCGACGAGGTGGGACCGGTCGACGCGCGGGCCCTGTCCAAGACGCTCTTCGCGCGACTGGAAGCGCTCGAAGAGGGCACCCACGACTACGCGTACGTACGCAACACCCTGGTCGAACTCAATCTGGCGCTCGTGAGGTTCGCCGCCTCCCGGTTCCGCACCCGCAGCGAACCGATGGAGGACATCATCCAGGTCGGCACCATCGGGCTGATCAAGGCGATCGACCGCTTCGAGCTCAGCCGGGGCGTCGAGTTCCCCACTTTCGCGATGCCGACCATCATCGGCGAGATCAAGCGCTTCTTCCGCGACACCAGCTGGTCCGTGCGCGTGCCGCGCCGTCTGCAGGAACTGCGGCTGGATCTGGCCAAGGCCGGCGACGAGCTGGCCCAGCAGCTCGACCGCTCCCCCACCGTCGCCGAACTGGCCGAACGGCTCGGCATCGGCGAGGACGAGGTCGTCGAGGGCATGGCCGCGAGCAACGCCTACACCGCGAGCTCGCTGGACGCGCAGGCCGAGGAGGACGACACCGAAGGATCGCTGTCGGACCGCATCGGCTACGAGGACCACGACCTGGAGGGCGTCGAGTACGTCGAGTCGCTCAAGCCGCTGATCGCCGAACTGTCGCCCCGCGACCGGAAGATCCTCTCCCTGCGCTTCGTGGCGAACATGACCCAGTCCGAGATCGGCGACGAGCTCGGCATCTCGCAGATGCACGTCTCCCGGCTGCTCTCGCGCACCCTCGTCCGGCTCCGCCGGGGGCTGCTCACCGAGGAGTGATTCCTTCCTCGTTCGATGCCCGGAAATCCCCTTGTGCCGCACGGCAACTGCCGTGCGGCACAAGCATGTTGAGCGACTTCTGATCGCTCGTGGCGTACAAGTGACAAGTTCGCGCGGAGTTTCCGCCGAAGTCGATCGCCGGGTGGTTAGCTATCGATCCGTGACGCGGATCGCCAGACGGCTGCTGAGCCGCTTAGGTAACTTACGGACCTTGCGTATCGGACCGCTCGCGGCGGTGGGATACGCGCAGGCACTGCTCGTCGCCTGGGTGGTGTACGACGGCGCGGCCACCGAGCGACTCCCCTTCGGATCCGGCGCGGACATCGCGGGCGCGGGGCTGGGCGAGCACGCGGGGCACGGGCTCCCGGGCACGCCGCAGGCGGCCGCGGAGCTGAGCGGCGGGCCGCTCTTCCTCGCCCTGGTCGTGGCCGCCGTCTATCTGCTGCTGCCCGCCCTGACCGTCGCCTCGCTCGCCCTGCGCCGGCTGCTCGCCCGCTTCCGCGCGGGCGAACTCGCCTCCGCGCTGGCCTTCGTGGCCGCGGGCGCGATCGCCGGTGTCCTGGCCACCACCCCGATCGCCTGGCTGGCCGGCCGGCTGACGCACGGTGGGCAGGGCTCCCTGTTCTCCGCCGTCGTCGTCGACTCCGCCACCGCGCTGCGCTACAGCTTCCTGCTCGGCATCGTCCTCGTCGCCGTCCTGGGCGTGCCGTGGTCCTCGGGGCGCTCCGCCCGGGCCCGTACCGCCCGTACCGCTCCCACCTCCGTCACCGAAGGAACCCCTTAGCCATGCTCAACAGAAGAAACCTGATCAAGATAGGCGCCGTCGGCGGAGCTGTCGCCCTGTTACCCCTGGAGCGGGTCGTGGCGGAGGCGACGGCCAAGGGGCCCGCCGGTGCGGGCGTCACCCCCCTCGGCGATCCGGCCCCGGCTGCCACCTTCGCCCACGCGATGCCCATCCCGCGCGTGCTGCGGCCGACGTCCCGGACGGCCTCCCGGGACGTCTACGAGATCCACATGAAGCAGTCCCAGCACGAGATCGTCAAGGGCCTGCAGACGACGCTGAAGACATACGACGGCTCCTTCCCCGGTCCGACCATCAAGGCCACCAGCGGCCGTGAGGTCCTCATCCGGCAGTTCAACGACCTGGCCGTGGACACGTCCGTGCACCTGCACGGCGGCCACACCCCCTCGGCGAGCGACGGCCTGCCCATGGCCACCATCGCGCCGGGCACCTCGCGGGAGTACCTGTACCCGAACCGGCAGGTCGCCGCCTCGCTCTGGTACCACGACCACGCGCACCACGTGGAGGTCGGCAACGTCTTCCAGGGCCTGCACGGCATGTACCACATCAGCGACCGGGACGAGTGCCGGCTGCCGCTGCCGCGCGGGCAGTACGACGTCCCGCTGATGATCCGCGACGCCCGCATCGAGACGGACGGCTCGCTCGTCCAGGCGTTCCCCCAGTTCTGCAACAACATGCTGGTCAACGGCAAGGAGCGGCCGTACTTCCAGGTCGCCGCCCGGCGTTACCGCTTCCGCCTGTACAACGTCTCCATCAACCGCCACGTGACCCTGCGACTCGCGGACGGCTCGGAGTTCCAGCAGATCGCCAGCGACGCGGGCCTGCTGGAGCACCCGGTGACCATCAACGAGATCACCCTGGCGGGCGCCGAACGCGCCGAGGTCGTCGTCGACTTCTCCCGTTACGACGTCGGCGACTCGATCGTCCTGCAGAACACGGCGGCGCTGGACATCGAGAAGGCGGAGGTGCTCCGCTTCGACATCGTCCGCGAGGCCGAGGACCCGAGCCGGGTCCCGCACCGCCTGGCGTACCTTCCCCCGGTGCCGAAGAAGTTCGACGCCGAGCGGAACTTCACGCTCAACCTCTATCCGAAGCCGGTCATCAACGGCCAGCAGTACGACCCGGCGCGCGTCGACACCGAGGTCAAGCTCGGTACCACGGAGCTCTGGACCATCACCAACGGCGACACCCCGGCGCCGGCGCCGAACTTCCACCTCCACCACAGCTTCCACATCCACCTGGTCCCGTTCCGCGTCGTGGAACGCAACGGCAAGCCGGTGGCCCCGGGCGAGCAGGGCCTGAAGGACACGGTCATCATCGCGCCGGGCGACACGGTGAAGGTGGCGATCCGCTGGGAGGGCTACCCGGGTGAGTACGTGTACCACTGCCACCAGCTGAGCCACGCGTCCTTCGGACAGATGGCGCGACTGGACGTCAAGGCATAAACGTTTCCGCATGGGTGCGCCGCGGCCCCGCCGGCGAACGGCGGGCTGCGGCGCACCGGCATCCCGGCCGCCCCGGCCAGTGCCCCTCCGGACGCCGTCCGGTGCGGGGTGCCGGCCGAGCGCGGCTCGGAGACCGACCACTCGCGGCCCTTCCGGCCCAGTCGTACCTTAAAAACGGAGGCAAATGCTCCGAGCGGGCGGATCCGGCAGAGGAGGAGCCATGACGTCGACCACGCGCGACACCACGCCCATCACCTTCTCCGGCGACGGCGTCGAGATGCGCACGCAGGAGCTCGGCGGGGGCATGACCGTGCTCTACGTGCGGGCGGACCGGGGGATGGACCTCGGGCCCGCGCTCAAGGGGCTGCCGGACGACCTGTGCCAGTGCCCGCACTGGGGGTTCCTCGCCGAGGGGCGGGTCCGGCTGCGGACCGCCGCGGGCGAGGAGATGTACGAAGCCGGGGAGACGTTCTACTGGGCGCCCGGCCATGCTCCCGAGGCGCTGGAGGACAGCGCTTTCCTGATCTTCTCGCCGACGGACCAGCTGGGCGCCGTCATGACGCACATGCGGGAGCAGACCGGGTAGCCGGAGCAGGCCGGGTGGCCGGGGGGCCCTCAGAGGGCCCGTACGCCCTTCTTCCAGACCGCCGATACCAGGGGGACGCCCGGGCGGTAGGCGAGGTGGACGTGCGAGGGGGCGTCGAGCAGGGCCAGGTCGGCCCGGGCGCCGGGGGTGAGGCGGCCGAGGTCGTCGCGGCGGAGGGCGGCGGCGCCACCGGCCGTGGCGGACCAGACGGCCTCGTCGGGGGTCATGCCCATGTCGCGGACCGCGAGGGCGATGCAGAACGGCATGGAGCTGGTGAAGGACGAGCCGGGGTTGCAGTCGGTGGAGAGCGCGACGGTGGCGCCCGCGTCCAGGAGACGGCGCGCGTTCGGCCACTGCGCGCGGGTGGAGAACTCGGCGCCGGGGAGGAGCGTGGCGACCGTCCCGCTGTTCGCGAGGGCGTCGACGTCGGCCTCGGTGAGGTGCGTGCAGTGGTCGGCGGAGGCGGCCCCCAGTTCCACGGCCAGTTGGACGCCGGGGCCGTGGCCCAGCTGGTTGGCGTGGACGCGCGGGGTGAGGCCCTTGGCCCGTCCGGCGGTCAGGACGGCGCGGGCCTGGTCGCCGTCGAAGGCGCCGCGTTCGACGAAGACGTCGACCCAGCGGGCGTGCGGGGCGCAGGCGTCGAGCATCTCGCCGGTGACGAGGGCGACGTAGGCCTCGGGGTCGCCGGCGAACTCGGGGGCGACGACGTGGGCGCCGAGGTAGGTGACCTCCTCGGTGTGGGCGGCGGCGATGCGCAGGGCGCGGGCCTCGTCGCGGGTGGTCAGGCCGTAGCCGGACTTGGTCTCCAGGGTGGTGGTGCCCTGCCGGAGGGCCTCGCCGAGGTAGCGCAGGAGGTTGGCCTCCAGCTGCTCGTCGGTGGCGGCGCGGGTGGCGGCGACGGTGGTGCGGATGCCGCCGGCGCTGTAGCTCTGGCCCGACATCCGGGCGTTGAACTCGGCGGTGCGGTCACCTGCGAAGACGAGGTGGGAGTGGGAGTCGACGAAACCGGGGAGGGCGGCCCGCCCCTCGGCGTCGACGGCGTTGTCAGTGGCGGGTGCTTTGCTTGTCTCACCGACCCAGGCGACGCGGTCGTCGTCGATGACGACCGCCGCGTCCTGGATCAGGCCGAGGGGGCCTTCACCGAGGGAGGGGTCGTTGGTGACGAGACTGCTGATGTTGATGATTGCCGTGCTCATGCTTTCTCCGGTCCTCGGCGTCAGCCGCTCAGGGCGGCGATGGAGTCGGCCAGCGCTCGCGGTACGTCGGGTACGAGCTGGTGGACCCCGTCGCGTACGACGTGCCGGCCGCCGACGACCGTGTGCCGGACGTCCGCACCGGTCGCCGCGAATACGGCCGTCTCGGCGCCCAGCCGCGCCGGCGGCCCGGCCGTACGGACGGAGTCCAGCGCGATCGTCGTGAAGTCCGCGAGCGCGCCCGGCTCGATCCGGCCCGCCCCGTCCCAGCCGAGCGCGGCGTGACCGTCGGCGGTCGCGGCGCGCAGCAGGGCGGCGGCGGCCCAGTGGCCGCGGGTGCGGGTGCGCAGGCGCTCGTCGAGCTCCATGGCCCGGGCCTCTTCGAACAGGTCGATGACGGCGTGGCTGTCGCTGCCGAGGGAGAGCGGGCTGCCGGCCCGCTGGAGGGCGACGGCGGGGCCGATGCCGTCGGCGAGGTCCCGTTCGGTGGTGGGGCACATGCAGGTGCCGGTGCGGGAGCCGCCGAGGAGGGAGATGTCCTCGTCGGTGAGGTGCGTGGCGTGCACGGCGGTGGTGCGCGGTCCGAGGACGCCGTGGTCGGCGAGGAGCCGGGTGGGGGTGCGCCCGTGCGCGGCGTGGCAGGCCTCGTTCTCGGCGGTCTGCTCCGAGAGGTGGACGTGCAGGGGCGCTTCACGTTCGGCGGCCCAGCCGGCGACGGTGGACAGCTCGGCGGCGGGCACGGCGCGCACGGAGTGGATCGCGGCGCCGACGCGGGCGTGCTCCCCGCCGGGCTTGAGCGCGGATACGCGCTCGGCCCAGGCGGCGGCCGTGCCGTCGGAGAAGCGCAGCTGGTGGGGGTTGGGTGCCTCGCCGCGGCGTCCATCTGCTATGGCGGAGG
>NZ_JBFAPH010000019.1:0-37893 GCF_040675635.1 Streptomyces sp. NPDC049577 | reverse complement strand
GGCCCTCGCCGGGCTCGGCTGGCTCGCCCACCTCGGCTGGGACCGCGCCTGGGGCTACGGCCCCCGGGGCCGCGACGGCCGCGTCCTGTGAGGGCCGCCCGGCCGGCCGGGGCGTCACCAGGTGACCGGCAGCTCCACGAGATGGTTGACGAGCAGCCCGGTGTGCATCCGGATCTCCTCCGGCGGGACCGCGAGCCGCAGCCCCGGCAGGCGCCGCGCCAGCACGCGCAGGGCGATCGTCAGCTCGGCCCGGGCCAGGGAGGCCCCCAGGCAGTAGTGGACGCCGTGCCCGAAAGCCAGATGCGCGCGGACCTCCGGACGGCCGGGATCGAACGCCCCGGGCTCCGGGAACACCGCCGCGTCCCGGCCGGCCGAGCAGATCGAGGCGATCACCGCGCTGTTGGCCGGGATCCGCGTCCCGGCGACCTCCGTCTCCGCCAGCGTCACCCGCAGCGGACCGCCGTCCCCGATCGGATTGTGCCGCAGCAGCTCCTCGACCACGGCGGCCGGCCCGGCGGGATGGGTGTCCAGGGCCGCGATGCCCTCCGGCGCGCGCAGCAGGGTCAGCACGGACGTGCCGATGACGGACGAGGTCGTCTCGTGCCCCGCTACCAGCAGGGTCATGGCCATGGTGAGCACCTCGCGGTGGCTCAGCGAGCCCTGCTCGTCCCGGGCCTGGACGAGCGCGCTCAGCAGATCGTCCCCCGGCCGCCGCCGCTTGTCCTCCACCAGGGCGTGCAGAAAGGCCAGCAACGCGTCGCGGGCGGCGCGCATCTGCTCGGGGGAGTGGGCGGTGAGCGACAGCAGCGCCTCGGACCAGGCACGGAACCGCTCCCGCTCCCCGTAGGGCACGCCCAGCAGCTCGCAGATGACCCAGGCCGGCAGCGGGAAGGCGTACCCGCGGATCAGATCGGCGCCCGGCCCGCCGCGCTCCAGGTCGTCGACCAGGCCGTGCGCCACCCGCTCGATGCCCGGTTCCAGGGCACGGACCCGGCGCGGGGTGAACTCGGCCGCCACCAGGGCCCGCAGCCGGGTGTGCTCGGGCGGGTCCAGGGTGAACAGGCCACCGGCCTCGAAGGGCTGGGCGGTGAGCCTCGGCGCACCGGCGCGCACGGTCGCCGCCCGGCTGAACACCGGATCGGACAGGACGGTCCGCACGTCCTCGTACCGGCTCACCAGATAACCGTCGTCCCCGCTGGGCAGGACGACGCGCGCCACGGGGCAACGGGCGCGCAGCTCGTCGTAGCCGGCGGGCGGCTCGGTCGCCGAGGTGCGGGGGAGGGGATAGCGCAGGGGCTCGAATCCAGGCATGCCGGGAGCGTTCCCACGGCCGCTCGCGCCCGGCCGGACCGCCGCCCGCCGCACCCCGGACCCGCCCCGGACCCGTCCCGGACCCGCCCTGGGGCGGTCCTGGAGCCGTCCTTGAGCGGCGGCGGACAGCATGGGGACGTCCGCCCGCGCGACACGCGCGCCCGGCGCGGCGCGCCCAGGCCCCCGGAGGTCCCCCATGCGTCCACTGATTTGCTGGCTGATGGCCCACTGCGTGCGTCCCGCCCTGCGCGCGCTCTCCCTCTACGGCCTGTTCTACGTGCCGAACCCGTACACCCTGGAGCTGCCGAACCCCTTCGCCCCGGTGCCCCGGGACCGGCCGGACCCCACCGGCCGTCCGTTCCCGCTCCTCGCGCACCCCGCCGCCGCTCAAGGTCCGTTCGAGGCGGTGGGAGCAGGCTGGCCGGATCACCGGGCCCGTTGAGCCGCCGTGCGGGTCTGCGGTGCACAGGCGGAACACACGGCGGCATCCCTGGGAGACCGTCATGCCCGCCATCTCCGCACCGTTCGGATGTCCCGAGGCCCCGGAACCCACCGACTTCGTGAGTGTCGTCCGGCAGTGGGCGCGGCGGCAGCCCGGCAGGACCGCTCTCGTCTTCCCCGCGGAAGGCCCCCGCGAGCAGGGCGAGGCCGGCAGGCTGAGCTACGCCGCCCTCGACCTGGAGGCACGGCGGATCGCCGCCTGGCTCCAGCCGCGTGACGTCGCCGGACAGCGCGTACTGATCCTGCACGACCAGGGCCCGCTGTTCGCCGCCTCCTTCCTCGGCTGCCTCTACGCCGGCGCCGTCGCCGTGCCCGCGCCACCGCCCGGCGGCACCGACCGCCACATGGAACGGCTGCTCGGCATCGTCAAGGACGCGGCCGTCGGCATCGTCCTCACCGACACTCGCCATGCCCCCGCCGTCTCCCAGCTGCTCGCCGGAGCCGGATACGGCGACCTGGTGTGCCTGGCGACCGACCGGGCCGGCACCGCGGCGGCCGCGGACCCCGACGACTGGCGGCCCCCCGCCCTCGGCCCCGACGACGTGGCCTTCCTCCAGTACACCTCCGGGTCGACGAGCAGACCCAAGGGCGTCATGGTCACCCACCGCTCCCTGCTCGCCAACCAGCGCGCCATCCAGCACGCGATGCGCACCACGCAGGACTCGGTCGTCGGCGGCTGGCTGCCCTTCCACCACGACATGGGCCTCGTCGGCCATCTGCTGCACCCCCTCTGGCTGGGCGCGCAAGGTGTGATCATGCCCGCCATGAGCTTCGTGCGGCGCCCGGTGCGCTGGCTGCGGATGGTCTCCGACTACGGGATCACCACCGGCGGCGGCCCCAACTTCGCCTACGAACTGTGCGCCCGCCGCGTCACCGACGAACAGCTGGCGGGCATCGATCTCTCCCGCTGGGTGACGGCCGTCAACGGCGCCGAGACCGTACGGGCCGAGACACTCGACGCCTTCGCCGAACGCTTCGCCCCGGTGGGGCTCGACCCCGCCGCCCTCTACCCCTCCTACGGTCTGGCCGAGTCGACGCTGATGGTCACCGGCGGCACGCCCGGCAGCCCCGCCCGCCGGCTCACCGCCGATGCGGCCGCCCTCGAACAGCACCGCCTGGTCGACCCCGCACCCGGCCGCCCCGTACGGACCCTGGTCTCCTGCGGCACCCCCGGGCCCGGTTGCGACCTGCGCGTCGTCGCCCCCGACACGGGCCGGGAACTGGCCCCCGGCCGGATCGGCGAGATCTGGATCCGCGGCGACAGCGTGGCCCGCGGCTACTGGAACCGGACCACCGAGACCGCCGAGGCGTTCGACGCCGCGACCGAGAGCGGCGACGGCGGCTTCCTGCGCACCGGCGACCTCGGCGTCCTGCGGGACGGCGAGCTGTACGTCACCGGCCGGATCAAGGACCTGCTGATCGTCGCCGGCCGCAACCTCTACCCGCAGGACGTCGAACGGACCGTCCAGAAGGTCAGTGCCATGTTCAACTCGACCGTCGCCTTCGCCGTCGACTCCGACCGCGAGCACGTCGTGGTCGTCCAGGAGGTGCGCTCCGGCAAGACCTACGACACCGACCTGCCGGGCCTCGTCTCCGCCGTGCAGCAGCGCGTCTCCAAGGAGTTCGAGATAGCCCTCGGCAACGTCGTCCTCGTCAGGCCCGGCACCGTGCGCCGCACCACCAGCGGCAAGGTGCAGCGGTCCGCCATGCGCAAGCTCTTCCTGACGGGCCGGCTGCGCCCGCTCCACGAGCTCGTCGACCCCGAGGTCAAGGAGCTCATCGCATCGGGATCGAGCCCCCGGATCACCGTCTGACCATTCGTCAACTATCCAAGTCTCAAGTGGATTTGGGCTGGCCTTTCCACTGTTCGGCAAAGACATGACACGTTGCGAGCCCCCGCCTGGCCCGCCGGCCCGGCCGGCGCCACCCTCTAGCTGAGTCCCGGCCGCGCCGTTCGCGGAACGTCCCCGAAGACCAGCCGGAGGAGAGGACGGGGGATCGTGGAGATCAAGGTTCTCGGCCAGCTGACCGCGGCGGAGTCCGGCACGTCCGTCGTCCCCAGTGCCGCCAAACCCCGGCAGATCCTGGCCCTGCTCGCGCTCAACGCCAACCACGTGGTCACCGTGCAGGTGCTCATGGAGGAGCTGTGGGGACTCGACCTCCCGCGCAGCGCCCCCACCACACTGCAGACCTACATCCTGCAACTGCGGCGCAAGCTCGGCGCCGCCCTCGCGGCCGGCGCCTGCGCCGGCGCCCACGTCCCGGTCTGCTCGGCCAAGGACCTGCTGGCCACCCGGCACAACGGCTATCTGCTCGCCGTCGACCCCCGGGACATCGACGCCCGGGAGTTCGACCGGCTCACCGCCGAGGGCTACGCCGCCTACGAGCAGGACGACCCGGCCCGGGCCTCCCGGCTGCTCAGCGAGGCCCTCGCGCTCTGGCGCGGCCCGGCCCTCGTCGACCTCCAGCGCGGCCCCCTGCTGGAGATCGAGGCCATGCGCCTCCAGGAGAGCCGGCTGGCCGCCCTCGGCCGCCGCATCGACGCCGAACTGCGCCTGCACCACCACTACGAGATCCTCGGCGAACTGGCCGGGCTCACCGCCCAGTACCCGCTCGACGAGAACCTCCACGCGCAGTTCATGCTCGCCCTCTACCGCTGCGGCCGCGCCTCCGGCGCGCTCCAGGCGTTCCGGCGGCTGCGGGCCGGCCTCATCGACGAACTCGGCCTGGAGCCCTCCGCCCGGGTGCAGCGCCTCCACCAGGCCATCCTCGCCTCCGACCCCGCGCTCGACGCCATCGCCCGGGTCTGAGCGAGGGCACCCCCTCCCGGCCGCCCGGCCGTCCTCCAGCGCCGGTCAAGCGGCCTTCCAGGGGCCCCCAGGAGCATCGCTGCATCCGCCACGAGCGGAATGAACCGCGATCCGAACGGCGGCGTGGCTCGCGAGCCCCGCCGCCGGGCTGAGGAGGTAGCGATGGCGGTACGGTTCCCCGAGGACGTCCGCACCCGGACGACGAGCGGGCCGGGCGGATACCTCGCGGTGCCGCCGCGCGAGGACGCCGCGCTCCGGCTCTTCTGCTTCCACCACGCCGGCGCGGGCGCGCTCTCCTACGCACGCTGGGCAGCACGCCTGGCACCCGCCGTCAGCGTCGTCCCCGTCCGGCTGCCGGGACGCGAGACCCGGCTCGCCGAACCCCGCGTCACCGACGCGGCCCGGCTCATGCGCGAACTCGACGAGGAGCTCGCGCCCCTGCTCGACGAACCGTACGCCTTCTACGGACACAGCCTGGGCGGCCTCGTCGCACACGCCTACGCGCTGCACCACACCGGGCGCGGCGGCACCGCGCCCCGGCTCCTGGCCGTCGGCGCCTGCTCACCGCCGCACATCGGCACCCCGCTGATCGACTCCTGCGGCACCTCCGACGAGGACATCGTCGGCTTCCTCCACCACACGGGCGGCATCCACGGCCCGCTGGCCCAGCGCCCCGACTGGCTGCGGCTCACCGTCCGCGTCACCCGCGACGACCTGGCGCTCGCCCGCAGCCTGCGCGCCGCCCCCCGCCGCCCCCTGCCCTGCCCGCTGCTCGCGATCGCCGGACGTGACGACGAGGTCGTGCCCGTCGAAGCGGTCCGCGCCTGGCGCGCGTGCGCCGGGGACACCTTCCGCACGGCCGTGCTCGACGGCGACCACTTCTTCGTGCGCGACGCCGCCCTGCCGGAACTCCTCCGCGACGAACTGACCGGCGGCCTCGTGCCGGCCCGCACCTCCTGACACGCCTCCCGACACGCGAACGGAGCCGAGAGATGGACATCGAAGTACTGGGGCCCTTCAGGGTGACACAGTCGGGCGTGTCGGTGGTCCCGACGGCGATCAAGCCCCGCAAGGTCCTGGCCTTGCTCGCCCTGTACCCGGACAGCGTCGTCTCGGTGAACTCCCTCATCGAGGAGCTGTGGGACGACCACCCGCCGCGCAGCGTACAGACCACCCTCCAGACCTACATCCTGCAGATCCGCAACCTGATCAACGCCGCCCTCGCCGCCGCCGGCGAGGAGGAGCCCCCGGGCGGCGCCAAGAGCGTCCTCGTCACCGAGTCCGGCGGCTATCTGCTCGATACCCAGGGCGGCATGGTGGACGCCCAGGAGTACGAGCGCCTCGCCGGCGCCGGACACCGGGCCCTGGAGGCCGGCGACAACGCCGGCGCCAGCATGCTCTTCCGCCGGGCCCTGGCCCTCTGGCGCGGCCCCGCCCTGGTCGACGTCCAGGTCGGCCCGCTGCTGGAGGCCGAGGTCACGCGGCTGGAGGAGTCGCGGATGAGCATCTTCACCCAGCGCATCGAGGCCGACCTGCGCCTGGGCCGGCACCACGAGGTCCTCGGCGAACTCGCCGGGCTCGCCGCCCAGCACCCCCTGCACGAGCGGCTCCAGTCCCAGCTGATGCTCGCCCTCTACCGGGCCGGCCGCCGCGGCGGCGCCCTTGAGGTCTACCACCGGCTGCGCGGCGCCCTCGGCAGGGAGCTCGGCCTCGACCCGTCCCCCGCCCTCCAGGAGATGCAGCGGGCCATGCTCGCCTCCGACCCCGTCCTCGAATGCCGCACCGCGCTGCCCCCGAACGTCCCCTACGCGTTCGGCGCCGAACCCCTCCAGGCCCTGCGCGCCGGCTGACCCACCGACCGCACCCCCTCCCGGGAAGGAGACCACCGCACCATGTCCGACCTCACCATCCACGAACTGACCGGCAAACTCCGCGAGTGCGCGGGCGATGCCGAGGGCGTCGACCTCGACGGCGACGTCCTCGACGTGCCCTTCCTCGAACTCGGCTACGACTCCCTCGCGCTGCTCCAGGTCACCGGCGTCATCGCCCGCGAGCGGCTCATCGACATCGCCGACGACGCCGTCATCGAGGCGCACACCCCGCGCCTCCTGCTGGAGGTCATCAACTCCAGCCCCAACCAGGCAGCCTGACGCCCGACGCACCACCACCCAACGACGAGGGGAGCAGCATGCCCTACGCGGCCATCACCTACCGGGTCAAACCCGGCCACGACGACGAGATCGCCGAGATCTTCGCCGGCTTCCAGCGCGTCGACACCCCCGAACTCCCCGGCCAGGCACCGGGTGAGGCGGCCGGGCGGCTGCTCGGCACGGGTGTGTTCATCAAGGACGACATCCTGGTCCGGGTCATCCACTACGAGGGCGACTTCGCCGCCGTCGGCCGCCACATGGCCGCCCAGCGCGGCGTCCACCTGCTGGAGGAGAAACTGCGGCCGTACCTGGCGGAGCCGCGCGACACCAGCACCCCGGAGGGTTTCGCCGCCTACTTCCGGGAGGCGACGATGCGGTCGATCGCCCAGCTGAGTGTCGACACCCACCCGGCGGCCCGGGGGAGCTGAGCCGACCGTGGCCGTCGACGTGCTGCGCGTGCTCGCCACCCTCGGCAGCGGCATCACGGCGGGAGTGCTCTTCGCGGTCGCGCTCAGCGTCCTGCCCGCCCTCTTCGCGATGCCGACGGGGACGTACATCTACGCGCACAAGCTGCTGGGCCGCAACTGGGACCCGGTGATGCCCGTGACCGTGCTGGCCACGACGCTGCTGGACGCCGCCCTCGGCGCGCTCGCCCCCGGGCCCGCCCGGGCCCTGTACGTGGCCGCCGCGGCCGTGATGCTCGGCGTCTCCGCCGTGTCCCACCTGTGCAACGTCCCCATCAACCGGCGGGTCAAGGCCGTCGAGGACCCCGACCGCCCGCCCCCCGACTGGACCGATCCCCGCCCGCTGTGGCGCCGCTGGCACCTCCTGCGCACGGCCCTCGCCGTGGCCGGCCTCCTCCTCAACGGCCTGGCGGCGACCTGGCACTGAACGCCCCGCCCCCGCGCACCGCGTGCGGCCCGGACCCCTCGGGGCCCGGGCCGCACGCGTGCTGACACATTCCGCTTCGGTCCAGCACCGCCCTAGTGGCGCTCTAGCGCCCTTCCCGAGGGTGGGGATCCGGCCAGGCTGCCCGAAGCCGCGCCGCGGGGAGACGAGGGGAAACGTCATGGATCTGGGTCTTGCGGACAAACGCGTTCTGGTCACCGGTGCCACCCGGGGCATCGGCCGCGCCACGGCGAAGGCCTTCGCCGCCGAGGGCGCGCGCGTCGCCGTCACCTACCACCACTCCGAGGTGGCGGCCAAGGAACTGGTCGAGGAGCTCGGCGGCCCGGACCGGGCCTGCGCGCTCCGCTACGACCTGGCCGATTCCGCGTCGATCGCCGAGACGGTCGCCGCGGTCGAGGACCGCTGGGGCGGCGTGGACGTCGTGGTGGCCAACGCCCAGACCTGGGTGTGGATGAACCCCGAGGACATGCCCCCGTACCAGGATTTCCCGATGGACTTCTGGCTCGGCCGCTACCGGGAGAACGTCGAGGGCCACCTGTGGACCGTGCGCCAGGCCCTGGGCGGCATGCGGGAGCGCGGCTGGGGGCGGATCGTGCTGCTGTCCTCGGTCACCGCCACCCACGGCAACCCCGGCTCGGAGATCTACAGCGCCGCCAAGGCGTCCCTGCACGGCTTCGTGCGCGGGCTGATGTGGACCGGCGACGGCGTGCTCGCCAATGTCGTCGCGCCCGGCGGCACCGTGACCGAGAGCCTGGAGGCGGTGGACCCGGCCCTGCTGGAGAAGGCCGTGGCGGACACCCCCAGCGGCCGGCTGACCACCGCCGACGAGGTGGCCCGGCTCATCGTCTTCCTCGGCTCCGCCGCCAACGGGAACGTCAACGGCCAGATCATCCACCCCGCCGGCGGGCGCTGAGCCGGTCCTTCCCGGCCGATTACCGGCCGAATTCCGCCTTCACTCAAGCGGTTCGCGGCCCGACGGCCGCATCCTCGTTCGACACGGCCGCCGTGGGCCGTGCACCGGGCGGCCGGACACCGGCCGCCCGTCACCACCAGCACCACCTTCACCACAGTCAAGACTTCACCACAGTCAAGAGGAGCACATGGCCATGGGCAAGACCTGGGCTTCGTACCGTGCGCGCCGCTCGGCGTCGCACCACAAGCCGCCATGGCACGGGGGCGCTCTCGCCGCTGGCGCGAGACTGGCCATCGGACTGTCCCTGTGCGTCACACCGTTCATCGCCGCCGCACCGGCCGGCGCCGCCGGCCCGGACACCACGGGCGGCCAGAAGTACTACGTCGACTGCGCGGGCGGTGACGACTCCGCCGCCGGCACGGCGCAGACGACCGCCTGGCGCAGCCTCGACCGCGTGAACAAGGCCGTCCTCCAGCCGGGGGACTCCATCCTGCTGCGCAGCGGCACCACCTGCAAGGGTGTGCTGGCGCCGCACGGTTCCGGCACGGCGAGCCGGCCCGTCGTCGTCACCTCCTACGGCGGCACCGCACGGGCCGCCATCGCCGCGGGCGGCGCCCGCGCCGCGGTCCTCCTGGAGAACGCGCAGGGCTGGGAGCTTCGCAACCTCGACGTCTCGAACCACACGACGGCGGACGGCACCGCACGCATCGGCATCTACGTGCTGCTGACCGACTTCGGCACCGGCACCCACTACGTCGTCGACAACGTGAACGTCCACGACGTGACCGGCACCGACAGCACCGGTCCCGACGCCGAGGACAGCGGCGGCATCGTCTTCAAGGCCGCCGGCTCGAAGGTCCCCACCGGCTTCGACGGCATCCAGGTCTCCCGCAGCACCGTCTCCGGCACCGACGGCTACGGCATCGCCACCTCCTCGCAGTGGTCGAAGCGCGAGCTCTTCCCCGGCGGCAGCAACAGCTTCGTGCCCCTCGCGCACATCCGCATCACCGGGAACCGGCTGTCCGACATGGGCGGTGACGGCATCGTCGTCCAGAACGGCGCCGACCCGCTGATCGACCACAACCTCGTCGACGGCTTCGGGCTGCGGGCCACGGCCTACCACTCCGGCATCTGGGCCTGGAACTCCGACCGCCCCGTGATGGAGTACAACGAGGTCACGCACGGCGCGAGCTCCCCGCCCGCGATGGCCTACGACGTCGACGGCGCGAACGCGAACGTCGTCTACCAGTACAACTACAGCCACGACAACGGCGGCGGGTTCATCACCTTCTGCAACGCGCCCGGCCAGCTGTCCGACGGCGCGACGGTGCGCTACAACATCAGCCAGAACGACCACGACGCCACCTACAGCGGCATCACCTTCCCGGTCATCTTCAACGGCTGCGGCGTCACCCAGAAGAACGTCTCCTTCTACAACAACGTGGTCTACAGCACCGTCGCGAAGGCACTGGTCGGCAACGCCGGACAGACCTCGGTCGCCTACCGCAACAACATCTTCCGGGGCGCCGACGGCGGTTCGACGATCAGCGACACCGTGAGCACCTTCGACCACAATCTCTACTTCCACATCACGGACCGTCCGTCGGCCGACGCACACGCGCTGACCGCCGACCCGCGGTTCACCGCCCCCGGCACCGGCAGCCAGGGCTACCGGCTGAAGCCCGGCTCCCCGGCGCTCGGCGCCGGCGTGCCGATCCCGGACAACGGCGGTCACGACTACTACGGCCACACCGTGCCCGCCGGCACGGCCCCGGCCGTCGGCGCCGCCCAGGGCGGCTGCCCGTAGCACCCCATGCGACGAAACCCCCACCGGGCACCCCGGTGGGGGTTTCGTCATGCCCGGGGCCACTCCCGCCTGGACGCGTCTTCGAGCAGCCGTCGAGCCGGGTGACCGACCGTGCTGAGCATTGCCCCCCGGCAATCGCTCGCTATCGGCTACGCAGGAGGTCGGCTGTGCACCGGACACTCATCGTGGCGCGGATGGACCCGAGGAACTCGGAGTCCGTCGCCAAGCTCTTCGAGGAATCGGACGCGACAGACCTGCCGCACATGATCGGTGTGTCGCGGCGCACGCTGTTCTCGTTCCACGATCTCTACTTCCACCTGGTCGAGGCGGACGACGACATCTCGCCCAACCTCTACAAGGCGCGCAGCCACCCGCTCTACGACCGCATCAACACCGGTCTGACCGAGTGGATCTCGCCCTACGACCCGAACTGGCGCGAGCCCAAGGACGCCATGGCCTCGCCGTTCTACGTGTGGACCCCCCAGGAAGGCAGGATCCGATGACCGAGACGACCGATACGACGGACAAGTCCCGGCTGCGGTTCCCGGTGGACCGGGCCAAGCCGAACCGCAAGCGCGGCGGCGACATCCGCGTCACCCTCAGCCCGGTGACCGTCGGCTGCACCTCCGGCTTCGGCGGAACCCTCCTGCTGGAGCCCGGCGAATTCGTCACCGAGCACTACCACCCCTACTCCGAGGAGTTCCTCCACGTCATCGACGGGGAACTGGAGATGGCGCTGGACGGCGAGCCGCTGGCCCTGGGCCCCGGCGACTCGCTGCTGGTCCCCATCGGCATGCGGCACCGCCTGGTCAACACCGGAACGGCCACCGCGCGCTGCGTCTTCCACCTCTCGCCACTGGCCCCCCGCCCGGAGCTCGGCCACGTCGACACCGAGACCGTCGCGGACCCCCAGGCCCCGAACCCGCAAGTGGGTGGGACTCCGTGAGCGGACGCGCCGTCATCACGGGCGTCGGCATGGTGGCGCCGGGCGGGGTCGGCCGGGAGGCGGCCTGGGAGCTGCTCTCCTCCGGCCGCACCGCGACCCGGCGCATCACCCTCTTCGACCCCGCGCCCTTCCGTTCCCAGGTGGCCGCCGAGGTCGACTTCGACCCGCTCGCCGCCGGCCTGGACCCGCGCCGGGTCAGACGCATGGACCGGGCGGCCCAGTTCGCCGTCGTCAGCGCGCGCGAGGCCGTCGAGGACAGCGGCATCCGCGACGCCTCCGTACCGCCCGAGCGCACCGCCGTCTGCCTCGGCAGCGCCGTCGGCTGCACGATGGGACTGGAGGAGGAGTACGTCGTCCTCAGCGACAGCGGCAAGCGCTGGCTGGTCGACCACACCTACGGCGTCCCGCACCTCTACGGCTACATGGTGCCCAGCACCCTGGCCGTCGAGGTCGCGCACGAGGTGGGCGCCGAGGGCCCGGTGGCGCTGATCTCCACCGGCTGCACCTCCGGACTGGACTCCATCGGCCACGCCGTGCAGCTCATCGAGGAGGGCTCGGCCGACGTCGTGATCGCCGGGGCCACCGACGCGCCCCTGTCGCCCATCACGGCCGCCTGCTTCGACGCCATCCGGGCCACCACCCCCCGCAACGACGACCCCGAACACGCCTCCCGCCCCTTCGACCGGGACCGCGACGGCTTCGTGCTCGGCGAGGGCGCCGCCGCCCTCGTCCTGGAGGAGAAGTCCGCCGCCGAACGGCGCGGCGCCCGGATCTACGGCGAGATCGTCGGCTTCGCCGGGCGCAGCAACGCCTTCCACATGACCGGGCTCAAGCCCGACGGCCGCGAGATGGCCGAGGCGATCCGCACCGCGCTGGACCAGGCCCGGCTCGACCCCACCACCGTCGACTACATCAACGCCCACGGCTCCGGCACCAAGCAGAACGACCGCCACGAGACCGCCGCGTTCAAACGCGTGCTCGGCGAGCACGCCCGGCACGTCCCGGTGAGCTCGATCAAGTCCATGGTGGGCCACTCCCTCGGCGCGATCGGCTCCATCGAGGTCGCCGCCTGCGCCCTCGCCCTGGACCGCCAGATCGTCCCGCCGACCGCCAACCTGCACAACCCCGACCCCGAGTGCGACCTGGACTACGTCCCGCTCGTCGCCCGGGAGCACCGCATGGACGTCGTCCTGAGCGTGGGCAGCGGATTCGGCGGCTTCCAGAGCGCCATGGTCCTGGCCCGGCCCGGCGTCGTCCCGTACGAGAGGAGCCGACGGTGACCGGCAACCCATCGGCCGGCCCGCTGATCACGGGCCTCGGCATCACCGCGCCGACCGGCATCGGCGTCGAGGAGCACTGGGCCGCGGTGCTCGCCGGCAAGTCCGGCATCGACACCATCAGCCGCTTCGACCCCTCCGGCTACCCGGTCCGGCTGGCCGGCGAGGTGACCGGGTTCGACGGCGAGGACCGGGTCCCCAGCCGGCTGGTCCAGCAGACCGACCGCTGGACCCATCTCGCCCTGTACGCCGCCGAGCAGGCCCTCGCCGACGCCGGCGCCGACCCCCGAGAGCTGCCCGAGTACGGGATGGCCGTGGTCACCTCGTCCTCCTCCGGCGGCACGGAGTTCGGCCAGCACGAGATGGAGAAGCTCTACCAGCACGACCCCTCCTGGGTGGGCGCCTACCAGTCGATCGCCTGGTTCTACGCTGCGACCACCGGCCAGGTCTCCATCCGGCACGGCATGCGCGGCCCCTGCGGAGTGCTCTGCTGCGAACAGGCCGGCGGACTCGACGCCATCGGCCAGGCCCGGCGCCTGCTGCGCCGCGGCACCGCCCTCGCCGTCAGCGGCGGCACCGACGCCTCCCTCTGCCCCTACGGCCTCACCGCGCAGCTGAGCACCGGCAGGCTCTCCACCGTCCCCGACCCCAGGCGGGCCTACGTGCCGTTCGACGCCCGGGCCGCGGGCCACCTGCCGGGCGAGGGCGGCGCCCTCCTCGTCCTGGAGGACCCGGCCGCCGCCGAACGGCGCGGCGCCGGACCGGCCTACGCCCAGGTGCTCGGCTACGCCGCCGGATTCGACCCGGCACCCGGCAGCGGCCGCGAGCCCGCCCTGCGGCGCGTCGTCGAACAGACCCTGGCCGACGCCGGCCTGCGACCGGACGACGTGGACGTCGTCTTCGCCGACGCTTCCGGCGTACCCGGCGAGGACGCCGCCGAGGCACGGGCGCTGCGCGCCGTCTTCGGCCCCCGGGGCGTGCCCGTCACCGCGCCCAAGACCCTCACCGGCCGGCTGTACGGCGGCGGCGCGGCCCTCGACGTGGCCACGGCGGCCCTCGCCCTGCGCGACCAGGTCGTGCCCCACACCGTGGGCACGACCGCGCCCGTCCCCGCGTACGAGATGGACCTGGTGCTCGGCGCTCCTCGCCCGCTGCCCCTGCGCACGGCGCTGGTGCTGGCCCGCGGCCACGGAGGCTTCAACGCCGGGCTCCTCCTCGGCCGCCCGCACGGGACGGAAGGCACCGGCCGTGCCGGCTGAGACGGCGGGCCAGGTGATCGTGATCGTCCATCACCGGGCCCGGGACGAGCAGGAGCTGGCCGCGGTCCGCGCGGCGTACCACCGGATCAGCGAACGGATGACCGGCGTGCCCGGTCTGCTCGGCAACGAACTGCTGCGGTCCGCCGTCGACCCCACCTCCGTCCTGGTGGTGAGCCGCTGGGCGGACCGCGAGGCATTCCAGGACTGGGAGCGGGGCCCCGACCACCGCGAGGACACCGCCCCCCTGCGGCCGTACCGCGATACGCGGCTGCCCGTGCCGTTCGGGATCTACGAAGTCAACGCGGCGTACTGAGAAGGCGTACTGAACGAACCGGCGTAGGAGGAACGATGGATCAGGGACTGTCGGGCAAGCGGGTGCTGGTCACCGGCGGCACCAAGGGAATCGGCCGGGCCACCGTGCTCGGCTTCGCGCTGGCCGGCTCGCGGGTCGCGGTCGTCTCGCGCGGCGGCGGCGAGGCGGCCGCCTCGCTGGACCGGGAACTGAAGGACATGGGCGCCGACTACGTCCTGCTGCGCGCGGACGTCACCGACTCCGCCCAGGTCACCGCCCTGGCCGAGAGCTGCCGCCGGGAGCTCGGCGGCCTCGACGTGCTGGTCAACAACGTCGGCGTCGACGGCCAGGTCTGGTTCTCCGAACTGCCGGAGACCGAGTGGCACCGGGTCGTCGACCACAACGTGACCGCCGCCTACCTCGTCACCCAGGCCATGCTCGGACTGCTCGCGGACGGCGCGTCCGTGGTCAACATCGGCTCCTCGGTGGGCCTGCGCGGACGGGTGCGCGGCGTGCACTACACCGCGTCCAAGGCAGCCCTGGTCGGTCTCACCCGGGCCCTGTGCAAGGAACTCGGCCCCCGCGCCATCCGCGTCAACACCGTCGCGCCCGGGCTCACCGAGACCGAGCCGGGCGCCGGACTGCCGCCGGAGGCGGTCGAGCGGATCGTCGGCATGACCGCGCTGGGCCGCATCTGCCAACCGGAGGACGTCGCGGGCGCCGTGCTCTACCTCGCCGGCGACACCTCCCGCTACGTCACCGGCGTCACCCTCAACGTCGACGGCGGGGTGTGAGCCGGTGACCGGCATCGACGTCGGCATCGGCCTGCCCACCACCGTCCCCGGCAAGGACGGCACGGCCCTGCCCGCCTGGGCGCGCCGCGCCGAGGACCTGGGCTTCGCCTCCCTCGGCGTCCTCGACCGGCTCGTCTACGACAACTTCGAACCGCTCGTTTCCCTCGCCGCCGCCGCGGCCGCCACCACCCGGATCCGGCTCGTCAGCACCATCCTGATCGCCCCCTACCGGGGCGGCGCCGCCCTGCTGGCCAAACAGGCGGCCACCGTTGACGCGCTCAGCGGCGGACGCCTCGTCCTGGGCGTGGCCGCCGGGGGCCGCGAGGACGACTACGCGGCCACCGGCGCCCCCTACAGCGGGCGGGGGGCCCGGCTCGACCGGCTGATCGGCGAGCTGCGCGACACCTGGGACGGCGGCGGCGCCGTCCCCGGCATCGGGCCCCGCCCGGCGCGCCCGGGCGGCATCCCGCTGCTGGTCGGCGGGCACTCCCCGGCCGCGATGCGCCGCGCGGCCCGCTTCGGCACCGGCTGGATCGCCGGCGGCAGCTCCGTCACCGCCTACCCCGAACTGGTCCGGCGCGCCCACGCGGCCTGGGCCGGGGAAGGACGCACGGACCGGCCCCGCATGGTCTCGCTGATCTACGCCTGCCTCGGCCCGGACGCGGAACGCGTGGCCACGGAATACCTGCGCGGCTACTACGCGTTCATCGGCGCCAAGGCCGAACGCGCCGCGGCGGGCGTTCTGCTCGACGCCGTGCGGCTGCGCGAGACCGTCCAGGGCTACGCGGAGGCCGGCTGCGACGAGCTGATCATCATGCCGTGCACGGCCGATCCGCGCCAGCCCGACCTGCTGGCGAAGGCCGCGCTGGGCTGAGACCCCCGGTCCGCAAGACGCCGGACGGGCTGAGAAGTCAGCCCGTCCGGCGTCTTGCGGACCACCGTGCGTCAGCCCAGGTGGCCCGCGGCCCGCGCGATCGCCGCGTCGAGCGGATCAGCGGCATCAGTCACCGGCCCCGCCGAGCGCCAGGCGACGATCGCGTCCGGCCGCACCAGCACCGCCCCGCCCGGCCCGATCCCGTACGCCTGCCGCCAGTCCCGGTCCACGGGCCGCAACCCGCCGCCCTCGCCCAGGACATGGGTGCGCAGCGGGATACCCAGCCCCTCGGCCGCCTTCGCGGCGGCCTCGCGCCACGCCGTGCCCGCCGCGTCGGTGAGCAGCACGTAGTGGTCCCAGAACAGATCGATCGTCGAGAGCCGCTCGCCGTCCCGGTCCAGCCACACGTGCGGGGCGCGGGTGCCCGGCTCGCCCTCCAGCCGCAGCTCGGGGGTGAGCACCGGCCGGTCCGCGGGGGCCGAGACGGCCGTGGAGGAGTAGCGGTAGCCCAGAGTCACGATGATGTCGTCCACCATCGCGGCCTTGTCCTCCTCCGTCGCGTAACCGTGCCGGATGCGGTTGCGGACCAGGGCCTGGGCCGCCATGGCGCTGCCCACCGCGTGCCGCTCGGCGTGGTACGTGTCGAGCAGCGCCCCGCCGCCCCAGCCGGCCAGCACGGCGGCGAGCTTCCAGGCCAGGTTGTGCGCGTCGTGGATCCCCGTGTTGGCGCCGAAGCCGCCCGCCGGCGGATGCACGTGTGCCGCGTCACCGGCCAGGAAGACCCGGCCGCGCCGGAACGTCTCCGCGACCAGCTGCGCGCCCTCCCAGGGGATCTTCGCGACGACCTCGACCGCCATGTCCGCCTTGCCGGCGGCCGTGCGGACGATGTCCACGCACCGCTCGTCGGTGAAGTCCTCCGGCTTCTCGCCCTTCTCCGGGAAGTAGATCGGGGCCGCCAGCCACGGGTTGCAGCCGTGCAGCCGGGACAGGCCCATCAGCGTGCCGGGGGCGGAGGCGTAGCAGAGGATGAACTTGCGGTCCTTCAGCAGCTCTTCCAGTTCCGGGGCGCGGAAGTAGATGCTGAGCGCGTTGAAGACCGTCCCGCGGCCCTGCCGTTCCACGCCGAGCAGCCGGCGCACGGTGCTGCCCGCGCCGTCCGCGCCGACCAGGTAGTCCGCGCGGATCCTGATCCGCTCGCCGGTGGTGACGTCCTCGGCGACGGCGGTGACGCCCTCGTCGTCCTGCGCGAGCTCCAGCAGCCGGGTCCCGAAGCGGATGTCGGAGCCCAGTTCGCGCGCCTTCGCCGCGAGCACCCGCTCATAGCGGTCCTGGCCGCAGCCCATCACCCGCTCCGGGGAGACGGTGGGCCCGTCGAGCGACGGCGCCTCCAGCAGCACGGCCTCGTCGATCCGGGAGAACGTCTCGACCTGGATGATGCCGCCCTCGAAGTACGGGTGGGAGTCCCCGATCTCCAGGGCGCGGATGTCCCCGCCGAGGCCGGCCGCCCGGAACATCTCCAGCGTGCGCGCCTGCATGCCCGGGGCGCGCGGGAGCGTGGAGGTGCCGTCGCGCTTCTCCAGGAGCATCGTCGCCACCCCGTGCCGTGCGCAGAACAGGGCGGTGGACAGGCCCACCGGGCCGCCGCCCACGATCAGCACCGGAATCCTCACGTCTTCCATGCGTGTCCCTTCAGTCTCCTCGCGTCGGCCGACGGTGACCCGCGGCACACGGCAGGGGTACGCAGGAGGACTCGAGGATTCCTGGCATCCGGGTCGGGCAGCGCACGGCCCGGCGCGTTCGAGGCCGTTTCGAGAGGGGCTCCACGGGCGGCTGGGAGCGTCGCGGCACTGCCACGGCCGCCTGGCCGCCAGGCGTCCCGGAAGGAGTCTCCCCGATGACGAGCAATCCCCCGGACGTCAGCACGCCCGCCGGAATCCTCCGGCTCGGCAACGCGTTCTGCGATGCCAAGGCACTGCTGACCGCCGTGGAACTCGACCTGTTCACCGTCCTGCACCAGGCGCCCGGCGGCGCCGCGACGGCCGAGCGGATCCGCGAGCAACTGTCACTGCACGGCCGCGGCCTGCGCGACTTCCTCGACCTGCTCGTGGCCCTCGGACTGCTGCGGCGCGACGGCGACCGCTACCGCAACGCCACCGGCGCCGACCGCCATCTCGTCCGCGGCGGCCAGGAGTACGTCGGCGGCTTCCTGCTGCGCTCCAGCCGCAACCTCTACCCGGCGTGGGGCCGGCTCGAGGAGGCCCTGCGCACCGGGAAGCCGCAGTCCGGCAGCGACTTCGACGCGGTGACCCGCAACCCGGCGATCCTGCGCCAGTTCATCGGCAGCATGGACGCCTTCACCAACGTCCTCGCCGCCGATCTGATCGACGCCTTCGACTGGAGCCCCCACAGCACCGTCGTCGACGTCGGCGGCGCCCGCGGCAACCTCGCCTCGCGCATCGTGCGGGCCCGTCCGCACCTGCGGGGGCATGTCTTCGACCTGCCCGCCATGGAACCCTTCGCCAAGGAACTCGCCGCGGAGCTCGGCCTGGAGGACCGGCTGCGCTTCCACGGCGGCAGCTTCTTCGACGAGCCGCTGCCGCCCGGCGACGTCGTCGTCCTCGGCCACGTGCTGCACGACTGGGACCCCTCCCAGCGCCGCGAGCTGGTGCACAAGGCCTACGATGCCGTACGGCCCGGTGGCGCGCTGCTGGTCTACGACCGGATGCTGGACGACGAGCCGGAGCACGCCGAGAACCTCGTCATCAGCCTCGACATGCTGCTCGTCACCGACGGCGGCTCGGAGTACCCGGCCGCGGAGATCACCGGCTACGCCCGGGAGGCCGGCTTCGCCTCGATCGAGGTGAGCCCGCTCGGCGACTACGACACGCTGATCGTCGCGCGCAAGGACTGATCCCGCGAGACCCCCGACGACCTGGGCCCGCCGGACCGGCGGGCTCAGCGCGTGGTGTAACGGAGTACGGACCGGTGTAGGCGGCCGGCAGCGACGTCACGATCGTGATGATGCCGCCGTCGCGCTCGATGCGCTTGGCGGCCTCGCGCATGACGAAGTACGCGGCCTTGGAGTTGACCGCGAACATCCGGTCGTACTCGGCCTCGGTCGCCTCGCTCATCGGCTTCTTGATCACCATGCCCGCGGTGTTCACGCTGGCGTCGACCCGGCCGAACGCGTCGACCGCCGCGTCGAACAGCCCCTCCACCTCCGCCACCCGCGTGAGGTCCGCCTGATGGGTGACGGCGTCCCCGCCCGCGGCCTTCACCGCCTCGGCGGTCTCCTTCGCACCGTCGCGCGAGGAGTCGCATGGCATCTCCTCGCGGGAACGTGCGTCACCCCGACGCCAGGACCGGCCCCCGCTGATCGCATCCGCGGTGGTGCCCGGGGTTCCCGGCCGCTCCTCGAGCGTTCCTCGACGTACCGCGGCAACGCTGCGGGCATGGACGAGCGAGAAGACTGCCCCTACCGGGTGATCCTGCGGATGGAAATCCGCCCGGACGCCGCGGAGGAATTCGAACGCACCTGGCGCGCCGTCGGCGAACTGATCGCCCGGGAACCCGCCAACCTCGGCCAGGTCCTGACCCGGGACGTCGAGCACCCGGGCGTCTACTACGTGGTCACCGACTGGACCGACGAGCAGGGCTTCCGCCGGTTCGAGCGCAGCGAGGCGCACGTCGGGCACCGCCGGCGCCTGGCGCCGTACCGCACCGGCGGCGAGATGGCCGTGACCCGGGTCGTGCACGACCTGCGCGGCCCCCGCGCCTGAGCCCCCTGCCCGAGTCCCGCGCCTGAGCCCCCGCCCACCGGCACCGAAGGAGCGACATGGAAGAGCACGAGCGCACCACCGGACACCTCGCCGTCATCGGCCTGGGCGCCATGGGCGGCGGCATGGCCCACCGCCTCCTGGAGAGCGGCTTCCGCCTCACCGTCCACAACCGCACCCCGCGCAAGGCGGAGCCGCTCGTCGAGCGGGGCGCCACATACGCCTGCGACGCGGCCGAGGCGGTGGCCGGGCACCGTGTCGTCCTGCTCAGCCTGAGCGACGAGCAGGCGGTCGACGAGGTGCTCTTCGACCAGGTGGCCCCGGCCCTGGAGCGCGGTGGCCTGGTCATCGACACCTCCACCGTCTCGCCCGGCTACGCCCGCGCGGCGGCCGAGCGGCTCGCCGCCCTCGGCCTGCGCCGGGTGGAGGCCTGCGTCGTCGGCAACCCGCTCCAGGCCCGCAAGGGCGAACTGCGCGTCTTCACCGCCGGGCCACAGGCCGACGCCGAGGAGGTGCGGGACGTCCTCGACGCGCTGGGCGGCGAGAGCGTCCACTTCGGCGCCCCCGGCAGCGCCACCACCGTCAAGCTCGTCCTCAACCTGCTGCTCGGCGCCCAGGTCGCGTCCCTGGCCGAGGCCGTCGAGTACGGCGCGCGGGCGGGCATCGACCGGGACCGGCTGCTCGCCTCCATCGCCGGGAGCGGCTTCAGCTCCGCCGTGATGCGCTTCCGCGCCGACCTCATGCGCTCGGCGCAATACGAACCCGCCTACTTCCGCGCCTCCCTCATGGAGAAGGACCTGCGGCTCGCCATCGAGGCGGCCGAGCGCTCCGGCGTGGAACTGCCGGTCCTGAAGACCGTACGGGACCGCTTCGCCGCCGTCGTCGCCGCCGGTGACGGCGACAAGGACGCGGCCGTCGTCGTCGAACACACCGCGCACTGACCGCAGGAGGAACCCATGGCGCAGGAAACCCCGGCCCGCCGGCTGTTCACCTCGGAGTCCGTCACCGAGGGCCACCCCGACAAGATCGCCGACCGGATCAGCGACACCATTCTCGACGCCCTCCTGCGGGAGGACCCGCGCTCGCGGGTCGCCGTCGAGACCCTGATCACCACCGGTCTGGTGCACGTCGCCGGCGAGGTCACCACCACCGCGTACGCGGACATCCCGACGCTGGTGCGGCAGGCCGTGCTGGACATCGGCTACGACTCGTCGAAGAAGGGCTTCGACGGCGCGTCCTGCGGCGTCTCGGTGTCCATCGGCTCGCAGTCGCCGGACATCGCGCAGGGCGTCGACACGGCCTACGAGGCACGGGTCGAGGGTGCCGCCGGAGGTGAGGGAGGGGACGAGCTCGACCGGCAGGGCGCGGGCGACCAGGGCCTGATGTTCGGCTACGCGTGCGACGAGACGCCCGAGCTGATGCCGCTGCCCATCGCCCTGGCCCACCGGCTCTCCCGCCGGCTGACCGAGGTCCGCAAGAACGGCACCGTCCCCTATCTGCGTCCGGACGGCAAGACGCAGGTCACCATCGAGTACGACGGCGACCGGGCCGTGCGGCTGGACACCGTCGTCGTCTCCTCCCAGCACGCCTCCGACATCGACCTCGACACCATGCTCGCCCCCGACATCCGCGAGTTCGTCGTCGAGCACGTCCTCGCCCGGCTCGTCGAGGACGGCATCAAACTGGACACCGACGGCTACCGGCTGCTGGTCAACCCGACCGGCCGCTTCGAGATCGGCGGTCCCATGGGCGACGCCGGCCTGACCGGCCGCAAGATCATCGTGGACACCTACGGCGGCATGGCCCGGCACGGCGGCGGCGCCTTCTCCGGCAAGGACCCCTCGAAGGTGGACCGTTCGGCGGCGTACGCGATGCGCTGGGTCGCCAAGAACGTGGTCGCCGCCGGTCTGGCCGCGCGCTGCGAGGTCCAGGTCGCCTACGCGATCGGCAAGGCCGAACCGGTGGGCCTGTTCGTCGAGACCTTCGGCACCGAGACCGTGCCCGTGGAGCGGATCCAGGACGCCGTCACCCAGGTCTTCGACCTGCGCCCCGCCGCGATCATCCGCGACCTCGACCTGCTCCGCCCCATCTACGCCCGGACGGCGGCCTACGGCCACTTCGGCCGTGAACTTCCCGGCTTCACCTGGGAGCGTACCGACCGCGTCGACGCCCTGCGCGCCAAAGCCGGTCACTGACCAGCGGTGCCTCGCTGACGACCTTTCGTGGAGAGCCTCATGACGACTGTTCAAGAGCCGCCCGTTCACAACGCCCCCGCACCGCCCGTCCTGCCGCCCGCACCCCCCGCCGCGCAACCCGCCGCCGTACCGCCTCCCACCGCACCGCCGGTCCCGCCGCCCGCCGCGCCCCGGCGGGACCTGCGGGCGGGCGCGGCCGAGCTGCACGACCTCAAGGAACGCGCCCGCCGGGCCGGCGGCCCGCGCGGCACCGAGCAGCAGCACGCCCGGGGCAAGCTCACCGTCCACGAGCGGCTGGACCTGCTCTTCGACAAGGACTCCTTCACGGAGGTCGAGCCCCTGCGCCGGCACCGCGCCACCGGCTTCGGCCTGGAGGACCGAAGGCCCCACACGGACGGCGTCGTCACCGGCTGGGGCACCGTCCACGGGCGCACGGTCTTCGCCTACGCGCACGACTTCCGCATCTTCGGCGGTTCGCTCGGCGAGGCCCACGCCGAGAAGATCCACAAGGTGATGGACCTGGCCATCGCGGCGGGCGCGCCCCTCGTCGGACTGTGCGACGGTGCCGGGGCGCGGATCCAGGAGGGCGTCACCGCGCTCGCCGGCTACGGCGGCATCTTCCGCCGCAACGTCCAGGCGTCCGGCGTCATACCGCAGATCAGCGTCGTCCTCGGGCCCTGCGCCGGCGGTGCCGCCTACTCGCCCGCCCTCACCGACTTCGTCTTCATGGTGCGCGGCACCTCCCAGATGTTCATCACCGGCCCCGACGTGGTCCAGGCCGTGACGGGGGAGCGGATCGGCCACGACGGCCTCGGCGGGGCCGACGTGCACGCGAGCACCTCAGGGGTCGCCGGGTTCGCCTACGACGACGAGGAGGAGTGCCTCGCCGACGTCCGGCACCTGCTGTCCTTCCTGCCGTCCAACAACCGCGAGATGCCGCCCGTCGAACCGGCCGGTGACCCCGCCGACCGCCGCACCGAGGCCCTGCTCGACCTGGTGCCGGCCGATCCCGGCCGCTGGTACGACATGCGGGCCGTCATCGAGGAGATCGTCGACGACGGCGACCTCTTCGAGGTCCACGCCGGCTGGGCCGCCAACGTCATCTGCGCCTTCGCCCGGCTCGACGGCCACGTCGTCGGCATCGTGGCCAACCAGCCCGCCGTGCTCGCGGGCGTGCTGGACATCCGGGCGTCCGAGAAGGCGGCCCGCTTCGTCCAGACCTGTGACGCCTTCAGCATCCCCCTGGTCACCCTGCTCGACGTCCCCGGCTTCCTGCCCGGCGTCGACCAGGAGCACGGCGGCATCATCCGGCACGGGGCGAAACTGCTCTACGCCTACTGCAACGCCACGGTCCCGCGCGTCCAGCTCGTCGTGCGCAAGGCCTACGGCGGCGCCTACATCGTCATGGACTCCCGCTCGATCGGCGCGGACCTGTCCTTCGCGTGGCCGGGCAACGAGATCGCGGTGATGGGGGCGGAGGGTGCCGCCAACGTCATCTTCCGCCGCGAGATCGCGGCCTCGGACGACCCCGGCGCCACGCGCGCCGAGCGCATCCGCGCCTACCGCGAAGAGCTCATGCACCCTTACTACGCCGCCGAGCGGGGCCTGGTCGACGACGTCATCGATCCGGCCGAGACCCGGGCCGTCCTGGTCCGCTCGCTGGCCATGCTGCGGGCGAAGAGCGTGTCGCTCCCCGCCCGCAAGCACGGCAACCCCCCGATGTGACCGTTCGCAGCGACAGGAGACCCGCATGATCCGCATCGTCAAGGGCGAACCCGACGAGGCCGAGCTGGCCGCGGTCACCCTCGTCCTCCTCGCCGCCGCCCGCCGCACCCCGGACGCCGCGCCGGACGCGACGGCCGGCGAGACGCCCTGGGTCCGCGACGTGCGGCACCGCCGGAGCCTGCTGCCGCACGCCTTCGAGGGCGACGGCCGGCTCTGACGCGCCCGGTCCCCGGCCCGCCCCCCCTGGGCGGGCCGGGGACCGGGCCGCGGGTCAGCCCTTCAGCGGACCCTCGCAGACGAAGTCCGCCGAGCCCGCGGGGCGGCCGGACCAGATGTCGACCTTGCCGACGGAGCAGTTCATGTCGGCGAGGTTGGTGGAGCCCTTCTTCGCGCGGTCGAGGATGAAGTAGTCCACCGTCTCCGACATGTCCTTGAAGACCAGGTCGGCGTTGGCGGGGTCGCTCAGGTTGGCGGTGACCCGGCCCGTGCAGACGAAACGGGGACGTTCCCGGTCGCCGTTGGAGCGGCAGTCCGGCGCGGCGCCGCCGGTCGCGGCGGCGAAGGAGGTGCGGACCGCGCTCGCGGAGGAGTCCTTCAGCCGGTTCACGGGCGTGAACGTGGTGCTCGGCACGTACAGATCGGCGACCTTGGCGATCTGCTTGTCCAGGAAGGCGTCGTACGCGCGCTGCAGGGCCGCGTCCTTGCCCAGGCGGCTGCGCCAGGCGTCGAAGCCGGCCGGGTCGTTCGCCCGCTCGTAGCCGTACATCTCGCGCAGCAGCGAGGGGTGCTCGGTCCACAGGAACTCGAAGAACGTGCCGGCGTAGTTGTAGAAGCGGAAGCCGTCCCGGTCGTACTCGGCGTGCAGCAGCTGGTCCACGGTCATACGCGGCTTGCCGCCGGCCGTGTCGTTGATGATGCCCTGGACCAGGGACTTGCGCACGCGGACGCCGTCGTCGCGGGTGGAGCCGGCGAAGAACTCGGCCGTGCCCTCGTCCATCGCGGTGGTGCGGTCGCCCTGGTACCACGGGCCCTCGCCGAACAGACCGGGCACGGCCCAGCGGCCGTTGAGGTAGTGCGTGTACTCGTGGCGGAAGAGCTCCTCCAGCGTCAGCGTGGAGTCCTGCGGCACCCGGCGTTCGTAGGTGTAGAAGGTGGCGCCGTTCTCGATGTAGATGCCGCCGTTCTCGGTGCCCATGCCGGTGAGCAGCGGGTGGTAGATCTCGTAGTCGGAGCGGGAGGCGTACAGCACGATGTTGAGCGTGGCGTTGGTGTCGCCCGCCAGCGGCTTGTCCGTGCCGAGCACCCGGTGGAACTGGGCCTTGACCTGCTTGCTCGCGTAGTAGAGCTTGTCGACCGTGGCCCGGTCGAGGGCGGTGCGGACCTTGATGCCCCCGTTGTCGTAGGTGTAGGTGTTCGGGAACAGACGGCGCTCGATGTCCGCCTTGCACACGCCGTACTGCTTGCAGGCGCCGAACTCGTTCAGCCAGGTGACGACCTTGCCCCAGGGCTCGCTGCCGGTGCCGAAGTTGCGCGAGACGGTGTCCAGCAGGCCGCCGAGACCGGTGGTGATCTCGCTCTTGAGGGCGTCGATCTGGCCGAGGCGCCCGTACTCGCCGACCGCGTCGCGCACCACCCAGGCGTTGGGGGTGCCCTTGAGGTGGGTGAAGCCGGAGAAGGACTTCAGCAGCGCGCGGTAGGAGGGGTCGGCGGTCACCGCGGCCTGGAAGGCGGCGTCGTGGTTGCCGGTGTAGACGCCGAGGTAGCTCAGGGTCAGCGCGGCGACCGCGGGACCGCCCCAGGACGCGTCCTTGGCCGTCTGGGGGTGCGAGGCGTCCATGGTGGTCAGCACGCGCTTGATCAGCGGCAGCTGGTACTGGCGGACGCCCGGGGAGCTCGCCGCGTAGAGGGCCTCGCGCAGGGTCTCGGCGTTGGTGCGGGTGACGTCGAAGGTATGCGCGGCGTTGGCGTACGCCTGCACCGCGCGGCGCAGGGCGTCGGTGGTCGGCGCGTCGGTGAGGTCGATCTCGGAGTGCGAGAAGTCGTGGTAGCCCGCCGCGTGCAGATAGGTGAACATCTCCAGCAGGTTGCTGCCGTTCTTCCCGTCGTGCGCGGCGGCGATCCGCTCGATCCGGCGGGCGACGGCCTGGACGTTCGCCCGCGACATGACGGGCACCATCCGCTGGTCCCAGGTCCACAGGACGTCGCGCAGACAGCCGTCGGCGGTGACCGCCGGGTCGGCGAGGAAGTCGGCGAACTGCTCGGGCGCGAGGCCCTTGATGCCGTCGAGGGTGCAGGGCACCTTGGCGCCCTTGACGTCGGCGTGGGGCGCCAGCGCCTTGGCGCCGCCGGCCTTCGCCTTCTCCTTGCCGGGGCCGGGGACGTGCCCGCCGGTCACGCCGCCGGGCGCGGTGGGGGACTGGATGGCCGGCTGCGGGGCGTCGGCCAGGCGCTCGACCTCGTCGAAGGGGTTCGGCGCGGTGGCGGCCGAAGCGGGCGCGGCCGGCGCGGGCTTGGCGGCCGGGACGGGGCCGCCGGGGGACGCGTAGCCGTACTGGAAGGCCGTGACACCCACCGTGACCGCTATGGCGCCGGTGAGCAGGGCTCCGCGCACGGTTCTGCGCGTGGTTCTGGAAGACACCGATGACTCCCGTGGGGTAGGAGGTGTGAGGGGTGCGCGCAGCTGTCGACGGCGCGCGGAGGACGACGCATCGGGGCAGGGACTGCCGTGTGAGGGATGTGACGTGGGGGGTCGATGCGCCTCGTGTGATCCGTAACGTAGTAATGTGAAATGGCACTGACAAGCCCTGGGAGGCCCGCGGATCTGTCGGGAGCCTCACACGGAAAAACCGTTATCCGGCCGCCAACTGCGCGGAATCCGGGTGCCGTTCGCGCCAGCGCGCGTACACCGGGCTCGCGGCGCACGTCGCCAGATAGCCCGCGCCGACCTCGCGCACCAGCCGGTCGCCGTGTGCGGCCAGCGGGCCGTCGCGGTGCCAGGCCAGGACGTGCCGGTACCACAGCGGGTTCCCCGCGAGGGGCCGCACGGCCACACCCGGCACCTCGATGAAGGTCGCCTGGCACAGGCTGACGGCCAGCCCCGCCCGGACGAGTTCGATCAGCTGCCGGCCCTCCGCCTCGTAGGGTGTGTGCGGCTGACGACCCGTCATCGCGAAGACGGTGGACCAGTACTCGCGGGTGCGGTCGCCGTCCGGCCGGGGCACGGCCCAGTCCTCCCCGATGAGATGGCCCAGGCCCACCTCCTCCCGGGCCGCCAGCGGATGGGAGGCCGGCAGCAGGGCGAAGACGGGCTCGGTGACCAGCGGCCGCAGCTCCACACCCGCCGGCGGCGGAAGCTCCCGGCCGGGATTGTCCCCGACGATCGCCGCCTCCAGCCGCTCCGCCGCCAGATCCTCCAGCAACGGCACCGGCGAGCTCCGGCACCGCGCCGTCACCTCCGCGCCGGGCAGCGCCGCCCGTACCGCCGGCACGAGATGGCCCAGCAGCGGGGCACCCACCGAACCGAGCCGGACGCGGTCCGGCGTGGTCCGTCGGCGCGCGGCGCGCGCGGTGTCGGCCAGCAGCCCGTCGATCCCCGGCAGGATGGCCCGCGCCCGGCCGAGCACCAGCTCACCGAACGACGTCGCCACCACGCCGGAGTTCCGGCGCTCGAAGAGCGTCCCGCCCAGCATGCCCTCGATCCGCCGCAACTGGGCGCTGAGGGCGGGCTGGGTCATGCGCAGCGAGGCGGCGGCGCGCGTGAGGCTTCCCGCCTCCTCGATCGCGCACACCACCCGCAGATGGCGCAGCTCGAGATCCATGCGTATCACCCGGCCCCGTACCGCCGCGGGGCGGCGGAGGTGCCCTGGATCCCCCCATGGAATCCAGGGCACCGGCGTGCCGGGCGCCGTCCGGCGCTCAGGCCGCCTCCGGGAAGTGGCAGGCCACTTCCCGGCCCTCGCCCGGTGACGCGATCCGCAGCAGCGGAGCCTCACGGCGGCAGATCTCCCGCGCCTTGGGACAGCGCGGATGGAACGTACAGCCGGGCGGGGGCGACGCGGGGCTCGGCGGATCGCCGAGCAGCGTGATCCGCTCGCGCGTCCGCTCCGCCGCCGGATCCGGCAGCGGAACGGCCGAGAGCAGGGCACGCGTATAGGGATGGGCGGGGGAGCCGTAGACCGTCTCCTTGTCGCCGACCTCGACGATCCGCCCCAGGTACATCACCGCGACCCGGTCGCACACCCGCTTCACCACCGACAGGTCGTGCGCGATGAAGAGATAGGCCAGCCCCAGCTCCCGCTGCAACCGCTCCATCAGATTGACGATCTGCGCCTGCACGGAGACGTCGAGGGCCGAGACCGGCTCGTCGGCGACGATCAGCCGGGGGCCGGTGGCCAGCGACCGGGCGATGCCGATGCGCTGCGCCTGCCCACCGGAGAATTCGTGCGGATAGCGGTCGATGTGCTCCGGGATGAGCCCGACCAGCTCCATCAGCTCCGCCGCCCGCCGCCGCGCCTCCGCCGCCGACGCGCCCTGGACCAGCAGCGGGTCGGCGATGATCCGGGCCACGGTCTGGCGCGGGTTGAGCGAGGAGTGCGGGTCCTGGAAGACCATCTGCAGCTCCCGCCGGAGCGGCTTGAGCCGGCGCTGCCCCAGATGGCTGATGTCCCGGCCGTCGTAGCTGATGGAACCGGCGGTGGGCTCCAGGAGCCGTACGATCATGCGGCCCGTGGTGGACTTCCCGCAGCCGGACTCCCCGACCAGCCCCAGGGTCTCGCCCGCGGCGACGTCGAAGGAGACGCCGTCGACCGCCCGGACCGGGGCCGAGCGGCCCCGCCGGCCCGGGAAGGTCATCGTCACGTCCCGGACGGACAGCAGGGGTTCGGCGGTCGCGGTCATCGGGAGCCTCCGCGGGCGTGGGCAGCGGTGTGCAGGGAAAGGTGGCAGGCGACCAGATGCCCGTTGGAGGGGAGGAGCTCGGGCCGGGTGCCCTCACAGCGCCCCCGCTCCGCGGCGGTCGCGGCGGCGGCCGTGGGGCAGCGCGGCGCGAAGGCGCACCCGGGGGAGGGGGTCAGCAGGGAGGGCGGGCTGCCGGGGATCGCCCGCAGCGGCGCGTCGTCGCTGTCGTCGAGACGGGGCAGCGAGTCCAGCAGGCCCCGGGTGTACGGGTGGGCGGGATCGGCGAACAGGGCGTCCACCGGGGCCTGTTCGGCCGCCCGGCCCCCGTACATCACCAGGACGTCCCGGGCGACGCGGGCGACCACCCCGAGGTCGTGCGTGATCATCACGACGGCGAGACCCCGTTCCTCCTGCAACCGGGCGATCAGCTCCAGGATCTGGGCCTGGACGGTGACGTCGAGGGCGGTGGTCGGCTCGTCGGCGATGAGCAGATCGGGTTCGCAGGCCAGCGCCATGGCGATCATCACGCGCTGGCGCATGCCGCCGGAGAACTGGTGCGGATACTCGCCCACCCGCCGCGCGGGCTCCGGGATGCCGACCTCGCCGAGCATCTCGACGGCCCGCCTGCGGGCCGCCGCGCGGCCCGAGCCGAAGTGCACGCGATGGTGTTCGGCGATCTGCTCGCCCACCGTGTAGTAGGGATGCAGGCTGGACAGCGGATCCTGGAAGATCATCGCCATGCGGCGGCCGCGCAGCCGGTTCAGCTCCCGCTCCGGCAGCCCGACCAGCTCCCGCCCGTCGAGCTCGATCGAGCCGCCGACCTCGGCGCCGGTGTGCAGACCCATCACGGCCAGCGAGGTGACGGACTTCCCGGAGCCGGACTCGCCGACGATGCCGAGCGTCTCCCCCCGGCGCACCGTGAAATCCAGGGAATCCACGGCCCGCACGGGACCGCGCCGGGTGGGGAAGGTGACGGTCAGGCCCCTGACGGACAGCAGGGGCGGCCGGTCTTCGGCGGCCATCAGTACCTCACTCGCGGGTCGACGACGGCGTAGAGCAGGTCGACGGCCAGGTTGGCGACGACGATGAAGGTGGCGGCCATCAGCGTGACCCCGAGGATGACCGGCTGGTCCCCGGTCGACAGCGCGCCGTAGAAGAGCCGTCCGATGCCCGGGAGCCCGAAGATGGACTCGGTGATGACCGCGCCCGCGAGCAGACCGCCCAGGTCCATGCCGAAGATCGTCAGGATCGGGGTCATGCCCGCCCGCAGCCCGTGCTTGACGACGACGCTGCGCCGCGGCAGGCCCTTGGCGCGGGCGGTGCGGATGAACGGTTCCGCCATCGTCTCGATCATCGAACTGCGGCTCTGCCGCGCGTACATGGCGGCGTACAGCACGGCCAGCGCCAGCCACGGCAGGAGCAGGTTCGACGCCCAGTGCGCCGGGTCCTCGCCGAAGGGCACGTACTGCGGGTAGGGCAGCAGGCCGGCCACCCGGATGAGCCCGTAGATGAGCATCATCGAGGTGAAGTAGACCGGCAGCGACGCGGCGGCCACGGCCCCGACCATCAGGGCCCGGTCGGTGAACGTGTCCTTGCGCAGCGCCGCGGTGACACCGGCGGACAGGCCGAGCACCAGCCAGAGCACGGCCGCGCCCAGCGCGAGCGAGGCGGAGACGGGCAGCCGGTCCATCAGCAGGTCCCAGACGGCCTCGGAGTTCTCGTACGAGTAGCCGAGGCAGGGGAACGCGCAGTGCAGGGCGTACTGGCCGCTGCCCATGGTGCGGCCGGTGAAGATGCCGGTGACGAAGTCCGCGAACTGCCGCCACAGCGGCTCGTCGAGGCCCATGTGGGCGCGGATCGCCGCCAGCCGTTCCACGCTGCACGACTTGCCGCAGGCGGCGGCCGCCGGGTCGGAGGGCAGGACGTAGAAGATGGTGAAGGTGACGGCGGCGATGGCGAGGAGCACCCCGATGACGCCGAGGAGCCGGCGCCCGATGTAGAGGATCATGCGCGGCCGCTCCTCGGGTCGAGGACGTCGCGCAGGGCGTCACCGAGCAGGGTGAAGGCGAGCACGGTCAGGAACAGGCAGGTGCTCGGGATGACGAAGTACATGGGGTCCGTGTCGTAGAAGGCGACGCTCTCGGCGATCATCTGCCCCCAGGAGGGGGTGGGCGGGCGGACGCCGACGCCCAGATAGCTCAGGGCCGCCTCGGTGGCGATCATGCCGGGGATGATCAGGGTGGTGTAGGCGATGACGGGCCCGGAGACGCCGGGCAGGATGTCCCGGGTGAGGATCCGCCAGGGCCCGGAGCCGCCCACGCGGGCGGCGTCCACGTACTCGCGGTGCTTGAGCGAGAGGGTCTGGCCGCGGACGACACGGGCCACACCGGGCCAGCCGAACAGCCCGATGACGGCGGTCATCAGCAGGACCCGGTTGACGTCCTTGGCCACCGACATCATCGCGATCATGAAGATGAGGGAGGGGAAGGACATGGTGAGGTCCATCAGCCGGGAGAGCACGGCGTCGGTGCGGCCGCCGAAGTAGCCGGCCGCGATGCCGGCCGCCGTGCCGGCGATCACGACGATGGCGGTGGCGGTCAGGGCGATGAGCAGCGAGACCTGGGCGCCGTGGACGACCCGGGCGAACAGGTCGCGGCCGGTGACGGGTTCCACGCCGAGCCAGTGGTCGGCGGAGATGCCGCCGAGCGGGCCGAGGGGCTGGCCGCCGAGGTAGGGGTCGACGGCGGACTTGTCGAACTCGTCGGGGGACCAGCCGGCGAGCGAGCTCAGCAGCGGGGCGCCCGCCGCCATGAGGAGGAAGAGGACGACGACGGCGAGGGAGATCTTCACGGAGGGGCGGCGGAGCAGTTCCGCGCGGGCGAGCCGCCAGGGGCCGCTGCCCGCGGGGACGGCCGTCGCGGGGGGTGTCGTGGTGGTCATGGTGTGAGCGGCCTCAGCCCTGGCTCTTCGACGGGTCCTTGAGGCCGACCGTGGCGTAGTCGAGCTGGCCGCCGAAGGAGGTGTGACCGTAGGCGCCCGCGATGTTGGTGCCGAGCACCAGCGGCCAGCGGCGGACCAGCACCGGGACGGCCGGTGCCTTGGCGAGGATCTCCCCGTCCAGCTGCTGCCAGGCCTGCGCCGCCTGCTGGGGGTCGGTCATGGCGGAGATCTCGTCCATCCGCTTCATGGTCGCCTCGTCGCGGAAGAGCGAGTGGTTGCCCGAGTTGCCCTTCTCCTTGATGTAGCGGCCGTCGAAGACGAAGGGCAGGAAGGTGGAGCCGGAGGGGTAGTCCGGGCACCAGCCGGTGTACACCATGTCGGTGCGGTTCTTGGTGTCGCCGATGGTGGCGTAGAACGCGGACGGGTCCACGGTCTCGATGATGACCTTGATACCGGCCTTGGCCAGGGACTGCTGTATCGCCTCGGCCCGGCTCTTGTCCCCGGACGAGACCGTGATCTTCGTGGAGAAGCCGTCCGGCTTGCCGGCCTCCTTGAGCAGCTCCTTGGCCTTGGCGGCGTCCCCGGTGGCGGGGATCCTGAGGGTGTCCGGCTGCTTGCCGCCGAAGAGCGTGGCCGGCATGTAGGCGGTCGACGGGTCGTTGAAGGCGGGGCCGCCAGAGGCTGTGAGGACGGCGTCGCGGTCGAGCGCGTACTGCACCGCCTGGCGCACCTTGACGTTGTCGAACGGGGCCCGCTGGGTGTCCATCTGCACCATGTCGGTGCAGTTCTGGGACTCGGCGAGCAGCCGCGCCCGCACCTCCGCGCTGGGCAGCACCTTGGCGGCGCTCTCGGGCCGCAGGGCGTACCAGGGGACGGCCGAGGAGTCGGGGCCCTGGCTGGCGATGAGGCGGTCGTCGATCTGGTTGGCCTTCAGGCCCATGACGACGACCACCTTGTCCGGGTACGCCTTGCGGACCTCGTCGGTCTTCGGGTCCCACTGGTCGTTGCGGACCAGGACCAGCTTCTTGCCCCGGTCGTAGGAGTCGACCTTGTAGGGGCCGGAGGAGAACGGCCGGTTGTCGTACTGCGGCCCCTTGTCCCGGGGCTGGGGCACGGGCGCGAAGGTGGGCATGACGGTGGCGTTGGCGAACTCGGCGAAGGGCTTGCGCAGCTCGAAGACGATGGTGTGGTCGTCCGGGGTCTTGATCGAGTCCAGGTGCTTGCCCTGGGCCGGGCCCTGGTAGCCCTCGGCGCCGGCGAGGTAGCGGGCCGCGTAGTCGGAACCGCCGGGCAGGTCGGGGGAGAAGGACCGCTCCACGTTGTACTTGACGTCCTGGGCGGTGACGGGCGTGCCGTCCTCGTACTTCACGCCCTGCTTGAGGTGGAACGTCCAGGTCCTGGCGTCGTTCGAGGGGGTGCCGAGGTCGGTGGCGAGGTCGGGGACCAGCTTGCCGCCGTCGTTGCCGGGCGAGGACTTGTAGGTCACCAGGGTGCGGTAGAGCAGCCGGGTGCCGAAGTCCATCTCGCTCATGACCCAGTTGCGGGCCGGGTCGAGGTGCGTGAAGTCCTGGTTGGACAGCACCGTGAGGGTGCCGCCCCGCTGCGGCGTGCCGCCGACCACGGAGCCCACGTTGGCGGCGGCCGGGTTCTTGCCGCCGTCCTGGCCGCCGCCCCCTCCCGCGTGCTTCCCGCCGGAACAGCCGGCCGCTCCGAGGGCGAGGGAGGCCACCACGGCGGTGGCGAGGGCGGTGGAGGTGCGCTTGTTCATCAGTGGTCACTCCGTGAACAGTCGAACAGCCGGCAGCCGAACCGCTGGCTGAAATGTGACCCGTAACATAGTAATGTGAAATTGCACTGACAAGGTGCCAGCAACTCCGTTATCCACCTGTGTCCGAGGAGGAGTCCGTGACCGAACCCACCGCCGCCCCGATCCGCACCATGAGTCACGACCTGCCCGTTTCCAATGAGTTCGAGGCGTTCATGGCGGGCGGCTGGGCGGCCACCCCGCTCCCGGGCGAGCTGCGGCTGCCCGTGGCCGGTGCCGCCGCCGCGCGCCGCGCGAAGCTGTCCGCGCTCTTCCCGGGCGAACGGCTGATCGTCCCCGCGGGGGAGCTGAAGGTCCGCTCCAACGACTGCGACTACCGCTTCCGCCCGCACAGCGCCTACGCCTGGCTGACCGGCCTGACCGGTGAGGAGCAGGCCGGCCACGTCCTGGTCCTGGAGCCCGACGGTCCGCACCGGCACGAGGCGGTGCTCCACCTGCGGCCGCGCTCGCCGCGCGACGGCGGGGAGTTCTACCGCGACCGGCGCTACGGCGAGTTCTGGGTCGGTCGCCGCCCCGACCTCGCCGAGGCCGAGCGCATGACCGGCATCCGCTGCGTCCGCCTGGACGACGCGGACCGGCTGCCGCCCGGCCGCGACGCCTCCCGCGACGGCGAACTCGCCACCGCCCTGAGCGAACTGCGGCTCGTCAAGGACGCCTGGGAGGTCGAGCAGCTGCAACTCGCCGTCGACCACACCACCGCCGGCTTCGAGGACGTCGTCCGCGCACTGCCCCGCGCGCTGGCCCATCCGCGCGGCGAGCGGTGGATCGAGGGCGTCTTCGGGCTGCGCGCCCGCGCCGAGGGCAACGGCACCGGCTACGAGACCATCGCCGCGTCCGGCGCGCACGCCTGCGTCCTGCACTGGATACGCAACGACGGCCGGCTCGACCCCCGGGACCTGCTGCTCCTGGACGCCGGCGTGGAGACCGACACCCTCTACACCGCCGACATCACCCGCACCCTGCCGCTCTCCGGGCGCTTCTCGCCCGTCCAGCGACAGGTCTACGAGCTCGTCCTCGCCGCCCAGGAGGCCGGCATCGCCGCGCTCAAGCCCGGCGCGAGCTTTCGCGACTTCCACCGGGCCGGCATGCGCGTCATCGCCGAGGGCCTCGCGGAGTGGGGTGTGCTGGCCGACGCCGAGGGCGACTTCCACCGCCGCTACACCCTCTGCAGCAGCGGGCACATGCTCGGCCTGGACGTCCACGACTGCGCCCAGGCGCGCGCCGACGCCTATCTCGACGGTGTCCTGGAGGAGGGGCAGGTGCTCACCGTCGAGCCCGGGCTCTACCTCCAGCCGGACGACGAGACGCTCCCCGCCGAACTGCGCGGCATCGGCGTGCGCATCGAGGACGACCTGGTCATCACCGCCGACGGCGCCCGCCTGATGTCCGGGGCGCTGCCCCGCACCCCGGACGGGATCGAGGCGTGGATGGGAGAGTTGACCGAGGGCCGGTGAACCGGCGCCCCGGGACGGGACGGTCTGGACCAGGCTCGACCGGCTCTTGGCAGCGGCCAGTGCAATGTGAAATATTACTGACGTGCCCATGAGCAACTCCTCGGACGTCATCGTCGTCGGAGCGGGCGTGGTCGGCGCCGCCTGCGCCTACTATGCCGCCCGCTCCGGCCTCTCCGTCACCGTGATCGACCGCGGCCCCGTCGCCGGCGGGACCACGGGGGCCGGCGAGGGCAACCTGCTGGTCTCCGACAAGGAACCGGGCCCCGAGCTCGAACTGGCCCTGCTCTCCACCCGGCTGTGGCGGGAGCTGGCCGAAGAGCTCCCGGCGCGGATCGAGTACGAGGCCAAGGGCGGCCTGGTCGTGGCCTCCACCGGCGCCGGGATCGGCGCGCTGCGCGACTTCGCGGCGGCCCAGGCCAAGGAGGGCGTCACGGCCGAGGAGGTCCCGGCGGACCGGCTGCACGACCTCGAGCCGCACCTCGCCCAGGACCTCGCCGGCGGCTTCCACTACCCCCAGGACGCCCAGGTCCAGCCCGCCCTCGCCGCCGCCCACCTGCTGCGCGCCTCGGGCGCCCGGGTGCGCACCGGCGAGGAGGTCACCGCCGTCCTCACCGGGGCCGGCGGCGAGGTGTGCGGCGTGCGCACACCGGCCGGTGTCCACCACGCCCCGTACGTGGTGAACGCCGCCGGCACCTGGGGCGCCGAGGTGGCCCGGCTCGCCGGGTCGCTGCTGCCCGTCCTGCCGCGCCGCGGCTTCGTCCTCGTCACCGAACCCCTGCCGCGCGTCGTGCGGCACAAGGTCTACGCCGCGGACTACGTCGCCGACGTGGCCAGTGGCTCAGCGGCCCTGCAGACCTCGGCCGTGGTCGAGGGCACCCCGGCGGGCCCGGTCCTCATCGGTGCCAGCCGCGAACGGGTCGGCTTCGACCGCACCCTGTCGACGGAGGTGCTCCGCCGCCTCGCCGACCGGGCCACCGCCCTTTTCCCGGTGCTGGCCGGAGTGCGCGCGATGCGCACCTACGCCGGCTTCCGTCCCTACCTGCCGGACCACCTGCCCGCGATCGGCGCCGACCCGCACGTGCCCGGACTGCTGCACGCCTGCGGCCACGAGGGCGCGGGCATCGGGCTGGCCCCGGCCACCGGACTGGCCGTGGCACGCCTGCTGACCGGCGACGAACCGCCGCTGGACGTACGGCCCTTCCACCCCGGGCGCTTCACCGACGCCGCCTGAGCCCCGCGTCCCCCGTTCTCCGTCCGATTCCCGAGAGGAGTCCGCAGTGGCCCGTACCCCCGCCGACCTGGTAGGGGCGGAGCCCGGCCCGCCGTTCGAGATCACCTTCGACGGCCGTCCGGTCACCGCCCTGCCCGGCCAGACCGTCGCCGCCGCGCTGTGGGGGGCCGGCATCCTCGCCTGGCGCACCACGCGCGCCGGCGGCCGCCCGCGCGGCGCCTTCTGCGGCATCGGACAGTGCTACGACTGCCTCGCCACCGTCAACGGGCAGCCCAACAGACGGGCCTGCCTCGTCCCCGCCCGGCCCGGCGACGCGATCACCACCCAGGAAGGACACGGCCATGCCGACCTCGCCGTCTGAGCCGTACGACCTCGCGGTGGTCGGCGCCGGACCCGCCGGCCTCGCCGGTGCCGTCGCCGCCTCCCGGCTCGGGCTCTCGGTCGCGCTCCTCGACGCGGCCGACCGGCCCGGCGGCCAGTTCTTCCGGCACCCCGCCCCGGGCCTGGGCGCCGCACGGCCCCAGGCGCTGCACCACGACTGGGCCGCCTTCGCCGACCTGCGGCGCCGCCTGGAGGCGAGCGACGCCGACCACCTGGCCGCCCACCACGTGTGGACCGTGACCCGGGACGGCGACGACGAGTGGAGCGTGCACGCCCTCACCGGCGACGACGCCGACGGCGGCACCCCCGTCCGGGTACGGGCCCGTGCGGTCCTCCTGGCCACCGGCGCCTACGAGCGGCAACTGCCCTTCCCGGGCTGGACCCTGCCGGGCGTCGTGGGGGCCGGCGGTGCCCAGGCCATGCTCAAGTCCGGGCTCGTGCTGCCCGGACGGCGTGTCGTCGTCGCCGGCAGCGGACCGCTGCTGCTCGCCGTCGCCTCCTCGCTCGCCACCGCCGGTGCGCACGTCCCGGCAGTGGTCGAGGCGTCCGGCTACCTCGGCTACGCCCGCCACCCGCGCGCCCTCGCCGTCAACCCGCACAAGGCGCTCGAAGCCGCGGTCCACGGCGCCGTGCTGCTGCGCCACCGCGTGCCGCTGCGCACCCGCAGCGCCGTCACCCAGGTGCACGGCACCGACCGCGTGGAGGCCGTCACCGTCTCCCGGCTCGACCGCCACTGGCGGCCCGTACCCGGCACCGGCCGCCGCATCGCCTGCGACGCGCTCGCCGTCGGGCACGGGCTGGTACCGCAGATCGAACTCGCCACGGGACTCGGCTGCGCCACCCGCCGCACCCCCGACGGCACCCTCGCCCTCGCCCTGGACGGGCTGCAGGAGACCTCCGTCCCCGGCCTGTGGGCCGCGGGGGAGACCGGCGGGGTCGGCGGCTGGCAGCTCGCCCGCGCCGAGGGCGAGCTGGCCGGCATCGCGGTGGCCGCCCGGCTGCAGGGCCGGCCCGCCCTCACCACGACCGGGCGCGGGCGCGAACTGCGCCGCCGGCGCGACCGGATGCGCGCCTTCGCCGACGCCATGGCCGCTGCCCACGCCCCCGGCCCCGGCTGGGACGCGTGGCTCGCCGACGACACGGACGTCTGCCGCTGCGAAGAGGTCACCGCGGGCCGGATCCGCGAGGCCGTCACCGGCTTCGGAGCCCGCGACGCGCGGACGGTCAAGCTCCTCACCCGGGCCGGCATGGGCTGGTGCCAGGGCCGGATGTGCGGAGCCGCCGTGGCCTGCCTCGCCGCCTCCGGTACGGCGGAGGGGACCGTACCGCCGTCGGCGGAACGCAGACCGCTCGCCGTGCCGGTCCCGCTCGGGGTGCTGGGCGCCCTCGACGAGCAGGACACGACCGAGCCCGCCGGATAGACCACCCGAGAGACCGTCAACCGGGCGGTGCGGCCGCCCGCTTGCGGGTGCCGCACCGCATCAATGAAATGTCACACAGCACAGAAGGGCCATCGGCATGACCGCCACCACCTCCTCCTGGAACACCGACCGCCCCTGGCGCGGCATCATGGTCGCCACCGCGCTGCCGCTGCGCGAGGACCTCTCCGTCGACCACGACGCCTACG